>JAAXUD010000383.1 GCA_013336205.1 Lentimicrobium sp.
TTCATCGAAAGTTTCTTTGATGAAATTAGGCATACAATACCGGAGTGTTGTATTCAAGGGATAAACGTCTCTTTTATAATTGCAGAACTTACCGGGCCGGTTGGGATTTTCAATTACATTCAAGAATCCGGAGCTAATGCTGCTCATATAAATCTTACCATCCCTTGCCAATTGCATCGCAGACAATTTGGAGTCATTAAATCCCGGATCATCATTCAACCAAACGGCGGAATTGCTGATATCAGCATCATCCAAAGAAAGATCAAACTGATAAAGCCGTCCGGCAAAGGATGATTTATTAAAAATAGTAACATACAATTTAGAACCATCCGGGCTGAATTGCAGAAATGACGGGCCTGTACCCAGCGCATTAAAAGGTGTTGCTATTGAAAGCCAGTGAGTTATAGCGCCAGTACTGTTATCAAAATTGAACAATTCAATTAAGGAAGCACCAAAAGCAACCATCGCCAGTTTATCACCTTTGGGAGATATCTTTATACCTCCAAGCCCATCCTCCAACCCGGTATTTATCACCGGACCGGCAGCTACAGGGCTTTTAGTCTCAACGCCTGAAGAGGTCACCAGGAATGGGATAAACTCATTGTTTCCAATGTCATGAGTCAATACCCAATAACCTGTTGTATCCCGATTTTGAACGCCGGTTAACATCATTGCAGATTTCGCCAGCAAGGGTGTATTCATTTCCATGACTCCGCCTTTATTTTCATTAAAGGTCATGTCGACTCTCGACATATTAAAGCCCGGGTTCTCATAAGGATTATCCGTGGTAAATATATAATACATCTGTTTCAAAACCGGATTGGGAACAATTAAAGCCATCTGATTCTGCAAGGCATAACCGGTAAGATTACCATAGGAAATAACCTCATAATCCTTATTATAAACTGCCAATCCATCGGTAAACAGCACCAGGTTACCTGCACTATCAGAAATTGAAGCAGAGGCAAAGTACCGGATGTTGTTTTCCAGAGGGATTACCGTCGGTCCTGACTCATCAAATTGCAGATTTACATCCTGGTACAAAAGCCAATTGTCTGCCTGCCGGGGAGGGAGGTATGAGCATCGGTTAACCTGTGCATTGGCCGTGCTACCAAAAAATACCAGAAGCATTACCACAGCGTTAAAAATCTTCATTAAATAGTCTGCCGTTAGGTCCGGATTTACTGATTTAACGGCTGATCAGCCAATACAGCTTCCGGAGAATTAATTAATCTATTTAGAGATAATAAGCTTTTTCAGGATAGTTGTATCGAATCCTTTCAACCTTAACAAATAAACTCCATTTGTAAAATGACTAAAGTTGAAGTAATCGTTATATCTGTCTCCTTTGTACAAAGATATTGGCTGCGAATATAAGATTTTACCTGTAGAAGAATAGACTTCCAGCTCAAATTCACCCTGTAAGTCTGAAATTAATAAACTGAAGAGCCCATCTGAAGAAGGATTGGGGTAAACCTTCATCCGGCTATCGGAATTAATATCCTCAATTCCGTAACTGCAACTGGTAAAATTAAAATTAGCAGTAATTGTCGCCGTATTTTCGCACCTGGTTTCGCTATTGGTAACCAATACCTGAAACGTCTGTATATCAAAACTGAAGCCTGAAGTCAGCAGGTCAATTGTCGGTGAGGTAGCGCCATTACTCCACAGATATTCTGCACCGGGATTGTCCGCATCAGTCGCATCGATGGTAATGGTATCAAACACACACAAACCTATTTCAAACGGGTTAACATTGCTGAGAACCTGCACTTTTGGATTATCAGGCGGAATCAGGTCAATCACAGGCAACTGGTTTACTGTTACGGTAACAGTGCCGGTAATGGTATTAAAATTATCATCAACAACAACAGTATATACGGTTGAAGTTTCAGGAGTGACTTCCGGATTTGCATCCACGGATGTAAAACCCGGGGGATCTGAAGTCCAGGAATAGGAACTGAAAATTTCGGTATTTCCACCACCGGCTATGGCTCTGATCATGGTGGATTCGTTGCGGCAAATAACTGTATTGTCAGCAATCGGATTAACCTGGAGCGGACCACCGGTTAAAGTAACCTCAGTTTGGGCACTATTTGAAACACACCCTTTGCTATCTGTTATCTGAACCGCAAAAAGCTGTGATTGATAAAGATTTGTGGTAAGTGTTTCAAATGAGGAAGGTGATACCACAAATGACTCAGGGCTCCATTGATAAGAATAAGGTTGGGTTCCACCGGTAACAGTTGCAGTAATTGTAGTACTTGTTCCGTTAGGTATTGATTGATTTTCACCTGCATTTGCAGTCGGTAAATAATTAACAACAACAAGGATATGAGCCAGTTTGGTTGTGAAACCATCAAAAATACTCAAATTATAAGTAGTTGAAATTGTTGGATTTACTGTAACGTCCTCCTCACTTGAACTAAAACCGGGAGGATCAGAACTCCAGGCATAGGTATAATTACCTGAACCTCCGGTTGGTTGTGCATTAAGTAATGTACTTCCTCCGATACAGATTTCGGCAGGACTTGCCTGAATAATTGCGGAAAGCGGCCCCCCGGTAACTGTAACTGTCATCTGATCAGAAATCTGACAACCATTGCCATTGTCTGCGGCCGTAAGAATGAAATCAGTGGTGGCGTCCATCAGGGTTGTGGTTGGCATAAGCATGCTTGCATCGTTTAACTTATCGGCCGGCTCCCATTGATAAGTATGAGCACCACTTCCACCGGATGCACTGCCAGATAGCTGAGTATAGGTTCCATAAGGGATTGATTTATCAGCACCGGCATTAACCTGGGGAGTTGGTTTAACAACAACAGGCAGGGTAAGTGAACGGGAGCACCCGGTATTGGCAACTACAGAAAGCGCAACATTATAATTACCGCTACTCGTATAGCTGTGCTGTGGATTTTGCATATTTGAAGTTCCACCATCACCAAAACTCCAGGCCCAGGAGGTTATACCACCGGAAGCAATGGTAGTATTATCAGTAAACTCAGTATTCAGTCCTGAACAAAGATTTTCAACAGAGAATGCCGGAACAGGCGTAGCCCTCACCGTAACAAGAGCCTCACCTGAAAACTCCCCCGAACAGGCAAGATTACTGATACTTGTCAGGGAATAGGTAGCGGTCGCAGTGGGTTTTACCCAGAAAGAGTGCGGTGATTGAATAAAATTAACAATCATCGGCATTCCGGATCCACTGCTTACAGCTGCCCTGTATGGAGAAGGCCCGGTTGCTGTCACAATAAGCTGTGTTGAATCGCCTGCACAAATTGAAGCTGAGCCTGAAAGTGTTCCGATTGGAGGATCAAAAACGGCAATCTCGGTGGTGGTGGGGTCACTGGTCTGTCCATCAACAGTTATGGTTAGGGAGTAAGTTCCGGCATTGTTGTGCTGTACATTGGGTATCTGAGGATTCTGCTGACTGCTGAAAAAACCATTGGGGCCACTCCAGTTGTAAGTAGCTCCCCCAACTGAAGATGCACTCAGCTGCAATGTTTCACTAACACAAACCGGTGAATTACTGGTAGCAGGCGGAGGTAAAATTGTGCAATCGGTTGTACCGGTCCCACCTGCTTTCTGAAAGGTGATATTGCAGGGATTATTACTAAAGTTTGTTATTACAAGAATGTAATACTGACCTGCCAAAGCATTGGAAATATACGCGGTTTCTGTTGGATTACCAGAGTAGCTACATGATATAGCTTTATTGAGTGTTAAACCACCATTGGTATTAGACATAGGGCAAGGGTCAATAGGGTCAGTAAATGGCCCCCACAAACAATAATCGATATCAACCAAAGGTGTGCTAAACATATATATGCTTATCGGACCAGGGTCCAGTATCTTCAAATGATACCAGGCCGGGTTAGGCTGGGTACTTAAACAGCTATAATTCGGTCCCTGCTGTGATTGAGTGTTGATTCCAGCAGGGAAAGTGTAAATTGTATTGG
>JAAXUD010000384.1 GCA_013336205.1 Lentimicrobium sp.
TTCAAATGTGTAAAATCCTTTCACGGGGGCCTTTATCTTGTTAAAATAGTCCTTTGCCAGATCATACGAAACGGTGTAATCATAGATACCATGAAAAAAATAGACCGGGATTTTAAGTTCAGGAACCTGTTTAGCCAGATCAGTAGCCAGAATCGTATCCCACAGCGGGTGAACACCAGCCTTGGCTTTAGCCCGCCACAAATTAATCTTCTCAGTAAATGTGTAGTCTCTGCACATAAGCGATGGTAAAAAAATTCCGCTTATAATCGAAGTCATGTCACGTGTTGTGCCAACACCAAGGGTATGCATGG
This sequence comes from Lentimicrobium sp., assembly GCA_013336205.1. Taxonomy (GTDB): domain Bacteria; phylum Bacteroidota; class Bacteroidia; order Bacteroidales; family Lentimicrobiaceae; genus Lentimicrobium. The sequence goes on from JAAXUD010000384.1 coordinate 312, forward strand.
CTTCATCACGCAGTTTAAGGTATCCGTAAGGAATTAGGTTTGTTACCGGTGAGGCTTCCAGTTTTCTTACCATTTTCCAGTTTCCTGCATCCCTGTATTCTTTCAGCATATATTCATACGCAATTCTTTCTGATTTTAAGTGGTCCGACATCTGGGCAATCCCAATGTAAGCGTGGTATAATTCGGGTGACTGTGCCGCCACATGCATGCCAATAAAGGTTCCACCCGAACGCCCCATGAGGTAAATCTTGTCCTGCCCGAACCGTTTACGCAGGTAATTTGTCACTTCCCTTGTATCCGATATCATTTGTTCCAATGTCATCGATTCCTTCGGTATGCCGGCGTTGAATGAAAGGCCAGCGCCGCGTTGGTCCCACCAAACCACAGTGAAGTGGTCTTCAAGACCTGTTGGATATTTCTTTGTGAGGAAATAATCCGGGATCCCACCATGAAGGTATAGCAATACGGGATTCGTAGAATCTTTGCTCTGAATAAACATCCCTTGCTTCACTCCATTGATATCGACAAATACTTTTTCAGAAATGCTCCCGGCAAGAAGATTTCCACTTTTGTCCAGGAATTGTTCAGGTTTCCCGGGGCTGCATATCCGTAATACAATAACCAGGATCAGGATTACTATTGCCAGAACTGAAATTGAAATGAAAAGCATACGTGAAACTGTTTTTACAAAATGACTCATGTGAAGTATAGATTTATCAATCTGATCAAAAAACTTTAACTTCATGTGTATTAGCACGATAACCCCTTTAATTACACTTGCAGGCACTTACCAGAAAGCCTGCATAGAAGGAAAAACCACCCAGGTTACTATCTGAAATATACGAAAGGTTTGTTCCCCGGATATATCTGTAACTTGCTCCCATCTCGACCCTGAATAATTTACTTAATGGGATCTGGCAATAAATGGCAGGCTCCAAAACCGGAAACATTTTGAACCCATTGCCTTTTGATTCAGGAACGGTTTCTTTAAAAACAGCTCCTCCTGCAATCAGGAGTTTGGTTCCAAGGATAAACTTCTTTCCATTTAAAAAAATGTACCCAAAATCAATGCCGCCATATCCCATTTTTACAAAATTGTATATTCCCCTGGTATCGCTTTCCACTTCCACTCCTTTTATCATACCCCAGCCGCCACCTCCAATGGTGTAGCGATTATTAAACGTAGCTGAACCCCTTCCACCTGTCATAACGGAAAGTTGGTTGTTGATTTTTGTAATGTTTACTCCGTTTCCACCTAAGGTTAAGGTTGTCATTTTGAAGGATTTCTTTTTTAAAGAATCTTCCTGATTCAGATCCTGTGCTTTTGTTAAACTAACACCATATACAAGTATGAATAACATTAAACCTAAAGCAAACCGGGTTTTAAACTTAAAACAGTAAATATTGTATTTTTTCATTTTTTTGAATTGTTACCAGGTTTATTTCTCTGGATTTCCATTGTATATCGATTCATATACAATTACACAATCCGTTATCATTGCAGCTGTTTTTATTCCCGGAAATGAAATTCAAGTATTCCCTTCCGGATTGGTTAATCAATTGTTATTTAAAATTATACAGCAAAACTAGCTACACTATTTCTACCAGAAAATTTTTAATTGATGGGAGTGCGAAATAAGAGGATGAAGGTGGTAAGGAGAGGTATAAAAACCTGCTTGTGGATTCTTTTTCCAAAATACGTTCTGATAAAATTTATTCCAATTTCCTTAGGGATTTACTTTTCCATACCAGGCTGGAAATACCTGTCATGAAAATCCCTGAGAGAATGAACATCAACCCTATTCCCCGTCCGGGATCCGTCCCAAGTATTCTGCCAACTGTTGGCGATAACATACCACCTGATTCGAGCAACGGAATAAAAACAATATCGGCCAGCATGCCGGCAGTGCTGAAAGCTACCACCAGGCCAAGTTGTGAGACCAGGGATACAATAGACCAAACACGCCCCTGCATCTGATTATCAACATTTTTGCGGATTAACACATCCAGCGAGGTATTAACGAATGGCAAAGCTGAAAAGAACAGAAACCCTGATGCGATAAGGAAATGGATATTTGTTGAGGTTCCAAACAGCGCATAAAAAAGACCGGCAAATGCAAGGGCAATCGACAGGACTTTCAACTTCTTAGTCGTTTTACCGAATACTCCGATAAGAAAACTGCTCACAATCATTCCCGATGAAGAAGCGGATAAAACAATTCCTAATGTTTTGGCATCCGAAAATGCCAGAATCATCGGTCCCATAAGCGATTGAAGGAATCCAACTGAAAACGAAATTGCCGAAGTGATTAATAGTAACCCAACTATCACTTTATGCGAGAATGTATACTTGAAACCGCAGACAAAGCCAGCGATAAAACTCTCGCTATGTCTATTAATGCCTGCTGTAATCACCCTCTTTTTTACACAAAAAACCAGAATCAGGGCTATTATGAAGGTGGTAATATCAATTATTAAAATCTGTTCAATTGCCAGGAATTGAATCAGAAATCCAGCAATAACCGGAGAAATAAGAAAACGGGATGAATCTGCCAGTTGCATCAAACCACTGGCTTTGGTATATGTTTTTTCATCGACTAAATCCGTTACCGAAGCTTTGTAAGCAGGGTTATGCAGAGCATCAAAGGAAGAACTGACTGCAACTCCCAGGTAAATTACCCACATTTCGGAGTTACCTGCCAGAAACATCAGCAAAATAAAAACCAGTCCAAGGGCTGAACCCAAATCCCCGAAAATCATTAAAAGCCTTCGGTCGAACCGGTCAGCAAGGGCACCTCCGATCGGTTTCAGCAAATAGGAAGGCAGAAATGCAAACAAAATAATCAGAGAAAACACCGTTGCGCTTTGTGTCTTATCAAAAGCATATACACCAAGTGTGAAGGCCGTTAAACCACTACCAATGCTTGAAATAAGCTGCCCGCTCCAGATGGCCAAAAACCGGCCAAACGATTTGTTTCCCGGCTTATTCATAAGGCTCGCTTAAAGGCTTGTCAAAAAACATTTTCCTGTTTGATACAACTAGAATGGCGGCAATTATCAGCAGTACTCCCGTTTCAAGGCATTTGGTGGTCTGCGTCATTTGCAGTGCTTCCTGCGACAGGTTTATAATAAAGTGGAACAGTATGGCGGCTGTAATACTTCCACCGTTTTTATGGCATAACCAACTGATGATAAATGCCATAGGGAATATGCTTACCATAAAGTTTATGGCAAAAAGTATGTTTGTATGCAGTATTTCATAATGGTAATAATCTTTGATAAAAAACAAGGGGAAATGCCAGAATGACCATAATAAACCAAACAATAAGGTGGCTGTGAAATAATTGTATTTTACCCTGAGGCTGTCCAAGGCGTAACTTCGCCAACCCAGTTCTTCGAAGCTTGCCGCTAAAAACAGCACCAACAGAACCGGCATAAAACCTGCTGTAAATGAAAACCTTCCGGCAAACCGGAGTTGATCAATGGATTGCCCGAACAGTGTTGAAATCAGAATGGATAAAACCACTGCCACCGGCATTATCAATAAAATTGCCGGAACGGCTGAAGCTTTTATTAACCGCAGATTGAATAGCTTATTTACAAAGTTTTTCTTAAGTGCTTTATTTACAGAGCGATAAATCATCCATAGGG
>JAAXUD010000903.1 GCA_013336205.1 Lentimicrobium sp.
CTGGTATCAGATAACCAGGTCTCCGGTTGTCACCTCTACTACCAAAGGTCCGGGCAATCTGCTGAGTTTTGGCGCCGGGATTTCAGTAAAATTCGGAACCGGAAAACCACAGGCAGGAATACCCGTGAATAACACTTCCGTCAAGGTTGACACCAGGACTGATGTTCCGGTTCCAGCGGTTGAACCGGGCGCCCCTGTTGCCGGAAAACAGCCGGAAGTTCCTGTTTCTCCGGCAATTGTAGAGAAAAAGGAAGAAGAAAGAAAACCTGACAAAGATTATACACGGCCATCCATACTATCACCTGCCAATGGATCCAATATTTCAACAAGCGAAGCTAAAAAACCTGTAATACTAAACTGGACACCGGTTTTACCACCACCACCTGCGGGTAATGTCGTTTACCAGGTAAAGCTGGTCGAGGTTAGCACGAATCAAACAGCTGATCAGGCAATCAGATCGAACAAGGCCCTCCTTGATAAAAGCATTGACGCAGCCACCAGCACCTCCTGGTCTCCACCTCAGGCAACATCCGGCGAAGCAAAGAATTATGCCTGGAATGTAAGAGCCACCGATAAATCAGGAAAACCTTACGGCGAAAATAACGGGACCAGTGAAACTGCAGCTTTCATGATGGGGCAGAATGATATTGATATTTCAATTGATTCCCTGAGTGTTGATTGCTGCAAGGATGGTAAGCAGTTGGTAAAAATAACGGTGAAGAACAACCTCCCCAATGCCAACACCGTACTCAAAAAGATCTGGATTATGGCGGTAAACGGAAATTTCGGAATCCCTTATCCTGTCGACATTACCGGAATGGTCAGTCCACCGCTTCCTTTTAGCTTTCTGCCCTCTTCTGCATCCGTTTCGCAGGGGCGGTTGAATTTAACGGCGAGCATCGATTGTATAAAAGACATAAAAACCATTGTTCTGAAGGCTGAAGGTGAGCGTAATACCAATCTTGGCCTGGTTACCGACAACGATCTTGAGGCTGATACACTAAAATGTATCTGTACCGATTGCGACAATATTGTAATTGAAATGCCTGAGAATGTGGTGCATAATTATACCGGAAACTCAGTTTCTATGACAACTCCTGTGCTGGTATCCCCAAAAAAGGTTACCAAAGTAACTGCAGATGTCGTCTATTTCAGTTTTACACCTGAAAGTGAGGAATGTGCTCCCTGCAATAAAGACAGCAAAGCCTTCGGAAACCTGGTATCCGCTTCTCTGAATGCAAATGGGTTCCCGGTCGCGGCCGCTATCCCCTATGGACACGAAGCAGTCTGGACGAGCAACAATCCGGGCGGTGTGAATCTGAACGGGCAATTCAGCTTCAACATTACAATGCCGCCCCTGGTCAAGTGTTGTTCGGCCAAAGTACGATACTGCATAAGGTATAGTTTTCAGTTTGAAGATTGTACAGTTTGTGATAAGGTAATCTGCTATTCGTTTAATAAAAAAGGGTGCAACCAATAATACTAACCGCGATGAAAAACCTACGTCAAATCACCAGTTGTGTTGCATTTCTCAGTCTTCTCACCAGTATGATCCTTTTCA
>JAAXUD010000385.1 GCA_013336205.1 Lentimicrobium sp.
CAGCAGAAACGACAGATAAAAGTGTTGATTTACCGGCATTCGGGAAGCCTACCAGACCGACATCAGCTAGTATTTTGAGTTCAAGTATTTTCCAGACTTCCTGACCCGGCTCTCCAGGTTGAGCAAAACGGGGCGTCTGGAAAGTAGCAGATTTAAAATGATCGTTGCCAAGTCCTCCCCTGCCGCCAGGCAGAATAATTACTGTTTCACCATCCTGGGTTACTTCAGCTTCCTGTTCCATGGTCTCAGGATCTTTAACGATGGTACCCAGCGGAACTTCAATGATAACATCGCGGCCAAAAGCACCGGTCCGGCGGTTGTTGCCACCCGAAACACCGTCGCCGGCTTTGATATGCTTGGTATATTTTAAATGAAGCAACGTCCAGTGCTGCGCATTGCCTCTCAGTATAATATGTCCGCCACGTCCGCCATCACCACCATCTGGTCCACCTTTGGCATTTCCACGTGTGCGTAACAGATGAGCAGAACCACCGCCACCCTTTCCGGAGCGCAGGTTCAGTTTAACATAATCTACAAAGTTTGATGAGGACATAATCAGTAAGTATTGTTTTACAGGGCTGCAAAGATAACAAAAACAGCCGGACGAGCCGGCTGTAATAAATTAAGGCACAGAAGTCTTACCGGAGTATGCGCATAGCTTCTTCTACCTTGGTGCAAAGTCTCTTAAAAACATTCTCTTCACCGCCAACCGCATCAATTGTGGCAAATTTTTGCTGCTTATTGTAAAAATCAGCAACAGGTAGCGTTTTCTCCTGATATTCTTCGAGGCGATGAACAATAACATCAGTGTTCAGATCGTAAGCCCGCGCCTGGGGCGTTTTAGCCCTGTTGCTCAGCCGTTTGATTGATTCCAATGTAGAAGTGTTCAATTCAATACAATAGGAAACTGAAGAATCGAGCCTTCGCAACAAGCCATCAAGAATATAAGCCTGAACAATAGTCCTGGGAAAACCCTTAAAAACAAAGCCTCTGTAATTTTTATGTTGCTTGATTTCCTGTTCAATCAATTGAATAACAATTTCATCCGCCACCAGTTCGCCATTTATCATCAAATCTTTTGCTTTCAAACCAATTTCTGATCCGGCCTTGATCTCACGGCGAAGTAAAGATCCGGTTGAAATGTAGTATAGATTGTACTCCTTTGCCAATAACCGGCCCTGAGTTCCTTTTCCTGAGCCCGGCGCTCCGGTTAAAACAAGGTTAAACCAAACATTTTGCAATGTTTTTTCGATAGATTCCGAAAGCCGGTTAAACACTTCTTCGATTTGTCCAACCCCATTGATTGGAATATACTTATCCCGGAATTTATAAAACTCGGCAACAGGCATAGTTTTGTTCTGGTATTCTTCGAGCCTGTGTTCTATAATTTCAGCAGTATCATCGCTACGACCAGATGATTTACCACGTTCCAGCAGACGGGTTATTAATTCTTCACGGGGAACTTCCAGACTAAGCATGCAGGCTAGAGAAGTGTTTAACTTCAGTAGTAAGCCTTCAAGAATGTATGCCTGTACAAGGGTTCGGGGAAACCCATCAAACAAAATACCATTGATACCGGCACTCATAGTGATGCGCTTCTCAATTAGCTGAACGACCAGTTCATCAGACACCAACTCACCCCGATCAATGAGTTCGCTTGCTTTTTTACCAAGGTCTGAACCCTCGGAAATCTCCCTGCGAAGCAGGTCTCCGGTAGCTATGTAAGCCAGTTTGTATTTCTCAATCAGCAATGCAGACTGAGTTCCCTTACCGGCACCCGGAGGGCCAAATAATGCAATATTGAGCATAATCGGAAATTATAGATTAGTTGAAATTATATTAAACAGACCTGATGCTGCTGATTATTCCACAATTTTATAAATATCGGGAAGATTACGGGCAAATCCATCATAATCGAGGCCATATCCAACAATGAAATCGTTGGGAATCTCAAGACCTATATAGTCGATTTTATAGTCAGACTGAAAAGCATTGGGCTTGAAAACCAGGGTAGCAATTCTGACATCGGCCGCTTCCTGTTGCTGAAGTATATCGAGCATTCGACGCATCGTAAGCCCCGAATCAATAATATCCTCAATAATGACAACGGTTCTGCCCTTTACAACCTCATTTATCCCGATTAATTCATTTACCACCTGAGAACTCCTGGTACCTGTATAGGAAGAAAGTTTAACAAAGGAAATATTGTTCTCGATTTTTATTTTTTTCATCAGATCAGCGGCAAACATAAATGCGCCGTTCAATACAACCAGAAACAAAGGAACCCTTCCTTCAAGTTCTGAATTAATGGAATCGGCCACTCTGGTGACAACCGCATCAATTTCCCCGGCATTAATAAACACCTTGAATTCCTTGTCTTTTACTTTGATTGTATCTTTCATTCTGCTTGAGTTAGTAATTTTCAAAAATACGACATTTCCCCTGAATGCAAAATATCCGGGCAATTAGTTATAAAAAGCTGCAATTTGAAAAAAAACCAGGACAAGATCTCCAGGTTTTTGTTTATTTTGCATAAAAATTAGGTTTATGGAACCCAGGGTAAGTATTATAATGGGCAGTACTTCAGACCTCCCGGTTATGAAAGAAGCAGCAGAAATTCTGAATGAATTCAGGATTCCTTTTGAGATCAACGCTTTATCGGCCCACAGAACACCCGATGAGGTAGAAGCATTTAGCAAAAACGCTTATAAAAGAGGCATAAGGGTGATCATCGCCGGAGCAGGTATGGCAGCGCACCTTGCCGGAGTGATTGCCGCAATGACACCTTTGCCTGTAATCGGAGTACCCATAAAAGCTTCACTTGACGGGCTTGACTCACTGCTGGCTATGGTTCAGATGCCTCCGGGGATTCCTGTTGCTACTGTGGCTATTAACGGAGCCCGTAATGCCGGAATACTTGCGGTTCAAATGCTTGCTGCCGGAGATGAGGAATTGTACAGCAAACTGGTTTCTTTTAAACATGAACTAAAATCCAAGATCGTGAAAGCCAATGAAGAGTTGAGCTCGGTAAAATATGAATTCAGAGTTTGAGAATTAATATTGAGCCTGCACCGAAAAGTCAGAAAAGAAGAGTTGACACCACCCCGACACGGTGGGCTAACCACTGACCAGTTTATATAAATATAAATAGAGTCAATCCATTTATCTGGTTTTCAAAGCTTTTATCAGTTTCTGCTCATCGCTGGTAATAATTCTAAAAAAATAAAACCCTGACGAGAGTGGTCTGGTATCCCGGTTAATGACATTATAACCGGCAGGTAGATTTCCAAGGTCCAGGTCTTGTAAAATTTTGCCGGTATAATCAATGACCTGGAGCGTAACATTTGAAGAAGCATCCAGATAGAATCCAATTGATGCACTTTCGTTAAACGGATTCGGATAAACACTGGCCTTTTCAGGCGATAAATTCAGCGTATTGCCCGAAGCCCCGGTAACTAAACGCTGATTCTGATAATAACTAAACGTACCCTCGTACTGCCCCAGGGTAAGGTCTGGGTCACCATCAGCATCCAGGTCGGCGAAAGCCGGAGCTGTATTCTGATTTCCTGACAGCCCAAAAAAGACCGAACCATTTAATACCCAGGTACCGGCCTGATTTTCATAATAGGCCAAATCACCAAACATATCGCCGCAAAGGATATCCAGATCGTCATCAAAATCCATGTCATAAAGGGCAGGTACACAATTTGACCCAACATCAATTCCGGCAAAGTAACCATTTATAAGCACCCAAACCGGACTTTGGGCTGTTCCCTGATTTTCGATGTAAATTAAGTTCCCAGCTTCATTTCCGGCAACAATATCAAGGTCACCATCATCATCAAGGTCGGCAAGGCGAGGTGCGGACCAGCCACCCAGGGCAATATTCTCAAGCGCTTCACTGATCAATGAAAAACCAAATCCAGTATTTCTGTGGTAATAGAGGTGGCCACTCAAAT
>JAAXUD010000904.1 GCA_013336205.1 Lentimicrobium sp.
AAAACTCAGTTATTCTGCGGATAGATTAAGGGCCGTATTTCCTAAGATATTTGTTGGTAATCTGGCTGAATTGTATGCGCGAAATCCTGAAAAAACGGCATCAAAAGCGTATGCCAATATAATTGGCAATGGTGATGAGGCCAGCGGCGATGGATACAGATTCAGGGGTCGGGGGTTTATACAGTTGACAGGCAGAGAGAATTACAGGAATTTTGCCAGGTATGTTGGTGAGGATACAGAAAGTAATCCCGACCTGGTGGCGACAAAGTACCCGCTTTCTTCTGCTGCATTTTACTTTAGCTCCAGAAAAATATGGGCGATTTGTGATGGTGGGGCCAGCAAGGAGGTAATAACCTTAGTAACAAAAAAGGTAAATGCCAAACTCCTCGGGCTTCAGGATCGCATCAATCATTTTAATGAATATTACAACTCGCTGAAGTAAAACTATCTCATACAGGATCAAATATCATGGGGACAGATGACAAAAAGCTGATCATCAGCATAAAAAGAGCAACTATACTTTCTGGTATTGGAATGGGATTGCTGCTTGGAATTATCATGGGATTGTCAGTATCTGAAACAGTACAGACAATCTTCGGAATTCTGACTACGGCACTCGGGGCTTTTCTGGGTTTCGAAAGGCGAAGCTATACCGGAATGGAAGCCTCCGAATACCAGAAGGAACAGCACAATACCCTTTTTACAGCCCTCCGTGTTGGCTGGTTTGGGATCGCGGTTGTAGCGGGTATATTGTCGGGTTTGTGGATGCGTACACATGAGGTTTTTAAACTTACCGTGACCCAGAGTGTGAAGCAATGGACCGATGCCGGTTATGACTCAGCCTATGCCCGCAAATTAGTTACTTATCAAAGATTCGCTATCGACCCTAACACCGGCGAACTGGGGACAGTAACTGAAGTGCAGAAATCCGGAATGGGCATACTATTTAATGCTGAAGACAGGGCAACTCTTTGTGGGGCTATTGACCCCGACAACTGGGATAATAACTGGCAAACGGCCAAAGGTGCCCTGCTGGAAATTGATAAAGAACCCTTGTCAAAACTGGTAGAGGCCATCGAGCTTAATGTACCTGAAGGCCAACGGTTCGATTTTCTGAGGGCATTGCGGATTCTGGTTTGTGAAATGAATATGAAAACAACCCGTTTTTGCGATCTAGGATCTGAGCTGGGAAAATGGAAGAATAACGATGATACAGCAGCCCTCGCGGCGGAAGTTGAAAAGCTTCCTGCTGACAAACAGGACAGCATGATGAAAGTGCTTTCTGCGATGGTTTGTCAACTCGAAAAGGATTAATTCACCATAATCAGGGATTTATGAATGTAAAAAATATATTGCTTTCGCTGATTTCTGCCTGTTTTCTTTTTCCGGCAGTTACATTTGCACAAACGGATCTTGAAAGCGCACGTACTTCAGTAGTCAAGATAAAGACCAAATATTCAGTGAAGAACAAAAGCGGCAGCCTGGAACAAAAAGCCGGATCTGCTACCGGTTTTTGCTGGAATGGGTCTATGTATGTTGTTACAGCCTTGCATGCAGTAG
>JAAXUD010000386.1 GCA_013336205.1 Lentimicrobium sp.
TCAATATGTTATCGATATCAACAGGCTCTTTTTTTATTGTGGTATTGCCCGACATCATAACGGACACATCCATAATATTGTCGATGATTTTAGTCAGCCGCTGTATGCTGTGATTCAGGAACTCGACGCACTCATTGTTTTCTTCATCGGTATTGTTTCCTGAAGTAATTAATTCGGCAAACCCGATTATACCATTTAAGGGGGTTCTGATTTCATGAGAAATATTTCCCATAAAGGTTGTTTTTAACCTGTTGCCTGCCTCGGCTTTTTCTTTTGCTTTCAGGATCTCTTCTTCGGCCTTTTTAAGGTCCGAGATATCAGTAAGGGTTCCGATGTAGCCCTTTATTTTATTGTCTGCTATCTCGGGAACGGCATGCCCCTGAACCCACACAATGTTACCATCGGCCCTTTGAAACCTGTATTCTGAAACTACCGGTTTACCCTGGCTTACTGCCGTTAGCCATTCAAGCTTTCTTTCTTCCCTGTCGTCAGGATGCACAGCGTCCAGGTATTTTGATTCCAGGGCGTCTTCAAATCCAAGTCCTGTAAGGGCTATCCATTTTGGGTTGACAAAAGTGGTACCTCCCTGGGCGTTGGTTCTGAATATACCTACCGGTGATACCCTGGTCAATGTTTCAAAAAGTTGACGGCTTTCGTTCAATTCCTCTTCTGCCTGCTTACGTTTGGTGATATCTGTAAAGATAGCCACCATTTTTCCCGGCATGGTTTGAAATGCCTTGACTTCAAAAGCACCGGAAATTTTATTGTCCTGATAGTTTATCTGGTCGGTAACCCAGGTTGAATTGTTAATCGCGGCTTCTTTATAATGTCCTATTACCCCTGTTTCTTTTAACGAAGGAAAGGCATTGCTGATTTCAAGGCCAACGAATTGATTGTGATCCAGATTGAGAATTTTATTGGCGGCCGGATTCGCTGATGTAAAAATTAATTGACCATTGTCAGAGAGTTCATAAAAGTGCATGCCAAAAGGGGCATTATCAATCATCTGACGGTAAAGGTTCTCGCTTTGAGAAACAGCTTCTTCGGCCTGGCGGTGTGAGGTAATATCCTGGCCGCTGGTACGTATGCCGAGTGCTTTTCCGTTTTTGTTAAAAATATGGTTCCAGCTGATTGATATCCTGAACCGGGATTGATCTTTGCGGATACATGAAAACTCCACATTCGAGCTATCTTTACCCTGCAAGGCCTCCTTTAGCAAAGCTGTTACCCGCGCACGATCCGGTTCGGCTACAAAAGCACTTACATAGTCGGGCATGGCTATTATTTCATCGGGGGTATAACCTGTGAACCTGAAGGCGGCCGGGTTAGTCCAGATTATTTTTCCATTGTTGTCGAACCATGATTCCCAGTTTGCGGTATGATTGGCAATAGCCTGAAACATCTCTTCACGCTCGTGTGCCAGCTGATCAGCCTGCCATTGAGCAGTAATATCCTTAAGAATGCAGTGGGTCTGATTGAAATCTCCATTCACATCATACCCTATTTTACCGTCAAATTCAACGTTAATAACATGTCCGTCTTTGTGCAGTAATTCAAGATCACAATGGGTTTTTCCCTGCTCTTTAAAAGTCATAAACTTTTTTGGGAAATCTGACAATGAAGATTGGGAAAGAAAATAATCAATTCTTTTCCCGATTACTTCAGTTTGTTCATAGCCGGTCATATTGAGCCAGGCCTGATTTACATCAATTAAATGTCCATCGGCGTCGAGTGACAAATACCCTACCGGTGCTTCGTCAAATAACTTCCTGAACCGGGCTTCACTCTCAATAAGGGCATCTTCAGCTATTTTCCGGCCAATTGCGCTGGCGGTGATGCTACTGAAATAATCAAGATTCTCATTGTCGGGTGGAGTCTGGTTTTTAGAACCTATCATTACGATGGTTCCCAATAGCTTTTTCTGGTGGGTAAGCCCCAGCCCAACAAACCATCCAAGGTCAAGTGCTGATTCTGCAATTATTCCTACTGAAGAGGGAATTGCCCCGAAAGAAAGCTCATTTAAACCTGTGGCGAAATGATGTGGTTTGCTGCAGATGAAGTCATATTGTTCTAAGCTTATTTTTATTCGCAGACTGGTAATTTTTTTTCCGATCAATTGCGATAAATAGGCACCTTCTCTTTTAGATAAACTGGAGTATTTTACGTGTAGTTCTGACTGGTCTTCTTTATAAAGAGAAATCAGGGCCATCTTCGCCCCAAAAATATCGGCGATTTTTGATACAATAAAAGGGTAAAATTCTTCGCCGGGCAAATAGGCCAGATCCAGGGCATACCTGGTTAATTCAGGCCTGCAATTGCAGGATTGGTCGGACTGAGTAAAAGCATTTATTTGTTCAGCGTCTTCCTCATCCGGATTTATGTTTAATAATCCAAGTTTTTCCCTGAGGAATTTGTTTTCGGCTATAAGCTCTTCTTTTGTTTTTTGCTGATTTTCCATGATTTTTTCCAGATAATCAGGATTTTGTTTGAAAAATTGATATCCGATAAACGATTTTTTATTGTTGAATCGATTGAAATCCAAAGATAAACATATTTCCCTGGTAAACTTCCGGGGTTAATCCGCTCTTGCTGACTGGCATATCAGGAAAATTGCCGGGTTGGATGAATACCGGATATTTTCCGGTTTCGCCCGAAATACTTCTTCAATTTACATGGTCAATCATCCGGATAATTCTGAATGAATGTTGGTATAATCCCGATCCCACTACTAACAGATATCCCGGGCTTTTGATTGTCAGTTGCCTGACTTCCGGTAATTATTTTTCCGGCAACCGAAAAAAATATATGTAAAAAGTAAAGGCTATTCAAAAAGCTGATTTTCATGGGTATGCAATTCATTTGGGTTTCAACTTCTCATTAGTCCGGTAATTTTAAGAATCACGCCTGTCTGCCTGAATGCTCAGGCATACAGGCAGGCAAAGACGCAATGACGCAATCCCGATAGCTATCGGGATGATTGTCATTGTGTTATAAATATTCAATACAGCTATACAATACCCTGCAAATCAGTTGATTAAAAAATATTAGCGCAGTATTGACTTCTGAAATCAGCGTTTTAGTGTTATAAAAAAAGTACTCCCTTTTTCCGTTATACTCTCAACTTTAATGTTTCCACCATGTTTTTCAATAAATTCCTTACAAAGCAATAATCCCAGGCCTGTACTCATTTCTCCTTCGGTGCCCTTACGGTTATTCTGACTGCCAAGATCGAAGAGCGAATTTTTCATTTTTTCATCCATGCCAATTCCTGTATCTTGTATAATCAGCTCAATGGTAGTTTCATTTACTTCAGATGCCCTTAAAGAGACTCTTCCCCCCCTGGGGGTGAATTTCACTGCGTTGGAAAGCAGGTTTCTTATCACAGTTCCGATCATGTTCTCATCAGCAGTCAGACTTAATGACTCCGGAATATCAATGGTCATTTTTATTGATTTTTTCCTGATCATATCGAGGATCGGGGTCAGGTTCTCTTCAATAATTTTTCCCAATTCCATCACCCTGGGATTAAATAGTTTTACGCCTCTTTGCAACATAGACCATTCAAGAAGGTTCTCAAGCAGATGATAGAGATTGGCTGCTGAATGATTCATTTCAATGGCTATTTTGCGGATTTCGTTCAATGTCATTGTGTTTAATTCCTCGGCCATCATTTCGGTAAACCCCAGAAAGGTGTTGAATGGACTTCGTAAATCGTGGGCTATTATTGAAAAAAATTTATCCTTTTCAGAGTTTAACTTTTCCAGTTGTTCGTTTTTGCTTATGATCTCTGCTTCGGCTTGCTTATAACCGGTAATATTATTAATCATAACGAGGAAATACATGAACTTTTCATCTTTGTCCCTTACAATACTGACCTGTGCATCGGCCCAGATAATCTGTTTGTTATTTGTTATATAACGTTTCTCCGTTTTATAAACATCAATTTCCCGATT
>JAAXUD010000905.1 GCA_013336205.1 Lentimicrobium sp.
TGCCTCAGTCCGCAGTATTATTTATGAAGAGGGGATCCTATACAGTCAACGGCAGGGTTCATCGCGCTTTAAGCTGATCCCGCTGGCAGAAAATAAGTTTGCTTTCGAGAATTCATTCTCAACAATTGAATTTATCAATGACAGAGATGGAAAGCAGTTGGTTGTATTTAAAAACAGGATAGATGAAGTGAGAGGAACTAAGACAGACAAGGTACTCACTGAGAAGGAGTCAATAAGCCTTACCCCGGAGCAGATGCAGCCTTTTGTTGGAGAATACGTGATTCAGCCTGGTTTTAGCCTGGTGGTTACCCTCGAAGATGGTCACCTGATGACCCAGGCTACCGGACAGGAAAAGTTTGAGGTGTTTCCGGAATCATCCGTCAGATTTTTTCTGAAAGTGGTGGATGCTCAGATTGAATTTCAACGAAATGCTGATGGAAAGGTTGATTCACTGATCCTTTACCAGGGAGGGGCTGAGATAAAAGCAATGAAAAAGTAAGCTACCATTTAAAGCTTTTTGTTCTTAGGATTAAATTGGGAAATCCCGCAGTTATCAAAATCTGCGGGATTTTTCGATGAAATGACTACTATAAATTTTATTCAAAAAATTGAGAGTTTGTATTTCAATGAGATTTCATCCTGGTTTTGTGAATTGTAAATACATCTCACGGCGTTTCTCTGGTAATCAGATCTATATTTGCTTAATAAGTGTTCGGAACAATGCTTTTTTTTTCTTGAAGGAAATCTGTGGTTTTTAGTTACTATAAAAATTGAATTTCTAACTTTGAAAGATATTTCCTGATTGGTCTGCTTATTTCTTTATTTGAAACAAGCTGTCACTTTTCTGTTTTAAGTTTCTGATTTATAAGTTGCATGGAAAAAACTGAATTATCGCCTGTAGAAAAATCATTCTGCAGCGAAACTCCCCGAACTCACCCGGTAAACATTCCCTACCTGACTGTTGAAAATTTTCCGAAGCTCGGATTACTGACCGCCCTCCGGTTTCTTGAATGGGTTGGCGAAAACCCGAATGGAGTCATCAGCCTGCCAACCGGTAAAACTCCTGAATATTTTATTTCCTGGACCCGGTTTCTGCTCGATAACTGGGATTTGCCCGAAGGAATAAAGCTTCGCAAAGCACATGGCCTTGACCTGAAACCGAAACCGCTGCTGAGTGGATTGCGGTTTGTTCAGATTGATGAGTTTTATCCGGTAAGCGCTGTGCAGCAAAACAGCTTCTTTCATTATGTGATGAAATATTACGTTGAAGATTTTGGACTGGACAAAACAAAGGGACTTTTTATAAACTGCGATGAGATCATGCTTTCAGGTGGAAAACATTTTTCAGAAGTTTTCCCTGATGGCTTGGTAGATTTAAGCCTTCGTTACCGGGAGCCCAAAACGCCACTTGAAGCTGAAAAGCAGAAGTCTGTTTTTCTGGTTGACAACTGGTGTACAAACTATGAACGCCAGATAAGAGAAATGGGCGGTATCGGTTTTTTCCTGGGAGGGATAGGGCCGGATGGTCATATTGCATTTAATACGCGTGGTTCAGACC
>JAAXUD010000387.1 GCA_013336205.1 Lentimicrobium sp.
CTACATGATGTTTGGATGCACCGGTTCGTTCCGAAATTCTGATAACATTAAGGCTGTCTTTGGACCCGGCTATCAATACCATGCTGTGTATAGCAATTGATGCGGCTTCTGAAAGAGATATGATTTTCGACATTACAGTATTGAAGTATTTAATATGCAAATTTCGCAATATTCAAATACAAATCTTTCCATGTTTCACTGAATTTTAAAATGCAAATAGCTTGTATGTAGCGCTCTGTCAATAGAATCAGCGTTTTCTTAAAATTAAAATGCCACTTTTGTTATGAAGTTTATATTCATTTTAAATAGCTGTCGTATTTATACCTACTTTTGCAGTTCTTAAAAAATTCATCGAAATACAATTTAAAATGCATAATATCAGGAATATAGCAATAATTGCCCATGTTGATCACGGGAAAACAACCCTCGTTGATCGCATTTTGCACCAGGTTCACCTCTTCCGGGAGAATCAGGATATGGGCGACTTAATCCTTGACAGTAATGATCTGGAGCGTGAACGTGGTATCACCATCCTTTCGAAAAATGTATCTGTCCGCTATAAGGGATTCAAAATAAACATCATTGACACCCCCGGCCATAGTGACTTTGGTGGTGAAGTTGAACGTGTTTTGAATATGGCCGATGGCGTTTTGCTGTTGGTTGACGCTTTTGAAGGTCCGATGCCGCAGACCCGTTTCGTGCTGCAGAAAGCTATTGCCCTGAACCTGAAACCTATTGTGGTCATTAATAAAGTAGACAAGCCCAACTGTGATCCGGAAGGTGTGCAGGAAGCGGTGTTTGACCTTATGTTCAACCTTGACGCTTCAGAAGATCAGTTGAATTTCCCCACAGTTTTTGGTTCTTCGAAGGAAGGCTGGATGTCCGCCGACTGGAGAAAACCAACCGATGATATTACTATCCTGCTTGATACAATTATTGAATCGATTCCTGCTCCTGTTTTTCCGGAAGGAAATACCCAGATGCAGATTACCTCACTTGATTATTCATCTTACGTTGGCCGTATAGCCATTGGCCGGCTTTCCCGTGGTGTTTTGCGCGGCGGTATGAATGTTTCGCTGATCAAACAGGATGGCCGCATCTTTAAATCCAAGATTAAAGAATTATATATTTTTGAAGGTCTGGGTAAGGAAAAAATCAAGACTGATGTTCTTCCCGGTGAAATTTGTGCAGTACTGGGTCTCGATGATTTTGAGATTGGAGATACTGTTGCTGATTTTGAGGAGCCAACAGCACTCAAACCACTTCAGATAGATGAGCCGACCATGAGCATGCTCTTCACCATAAACAATTCACCGTTTTATGGTCGTGAGGGTAAGTTTGTAACATCCAGGCATGTGCGCGAACGTCTTTTTAAGGAAATTGAAAAAAACCTTGCAATGCGACTTGTGGAGACTGATACACCTGAAGCGCTGCTCGTTTATGGCCGTGGTATCCTTCATCTTTCTATCCTGGTTGAAACCATGCGCCGTGAAGGATATGAACTTCAACTCGGTCAGCCTCAGGTTATTATAAAAGAAATTGATGGGGTTAAAAATGAGCCTGTTGAAATGCTGACGGTACATGTACCTGAAGAATTCTCAGGAAAAGTTATTGAACTGGTTTCACAACGCCGCGGCGAGATTGTAACCATGGAAACCAAGGGAGACCGTATCCATCTTGAATTTAAAATCCCCTCACGTGGAATAATCGGACTGAGAAACAATGTACTCACCTCTACTGAAGGAGAAGCAATCATGGCTCATCGTTTTCTGGCCTATGAGCCATGGAAAGGTGATATAGCCGGACGTCGGAATGGCGCGTTGATCGCAATGGAGACTGGTCTGGCCATCGCTTATTCCATTGACAAACTTCAGGATCGTGGTACTTTCTTTGTTCATCCGAATGAAGAAATATATGCGGGTCAGGTTATCGGCGAGCAGATCCGTCCGGATGATATGATGGTAAATGTGACCAAAACCAAAAAACTTACCAATGTTCGTGCTTCAGGAACTGATGATAAGATCTTTATTGTTCCGGCTGTGAAATTCTCACTTGAGGAAGCCATGGAATATATCGGAAAGGATGAATACCTTGAAGTAACACCGCGCTCATTAAGGCTTCGTAAGATAATTCTGAATGAGCACGACAGAAAACGTGCTTCAAAGAGCTAAGGGCACACGGCACAGAGCACAGAGCACAGGGCTCAGGGCAGGTGGCTGAGTGTTTTTCGAAATCAGAGATGATCTGGAGTAGAATTTTGTTTTCGAAAAATGTATCGAAGCCACAGGACACAGGGCACAGGGCAGGTGGCTGAGTGTTTTTCGAAATCAGAGATGATCTGGAGTAGAATTTTGTTTTCGAAAAATATATCGAAGCCACAGGGCACAGGGCACAGAGCATAGGGCTCAAAAAACTGTACGATTAGATAAAAACGGTAGGGATACGACATGTCGTGTCCCTGCTATTTTTATCAACATGTTGTGTCCCTGCTGCTTTTTATGACATGTCTTGTTCCTGCTGGTTTTTAAATACGAAATGTCGTGTCCCTTCAAATTTGAACAGACAAACGCCAATCAACTGGCTTTTCATAAATAATCACAATCCTTTCATAACGGCAAAATATTTGTAGCGCTCATGCCGTTCATTCATCAAATCTTCCGGCTATAAACTGAAACCATTCAAATTATGAAAAAGATCATCACTATTGCTACTATTCTTATCTCATTAACCTTTGTTACAGCTTGTGATGTCCTTGAACAGGCCCGTCAGGTAGCCATGCTCTCCAAATGTGAATTTAAGCTGAGTTCAGTAGATCAGCTGCGGCTTGCGGGCGTAAATATCCAGCAGGTGAAGAAACTGACCGATCTCAATATGATGGATGCGGCTAAAATTACTTCTGCAGCGCTTTCGGGTGGAAGTTTGCCACTTAATTTTACCCTGAATGTGGAAGCCAGAAATCCGAATACTTCCACTGCCGGACTCACCAAACTTGACTGGATTTTATTTATTGATGACATTCAGATGGTAAGCGGGGTAAATGAGCAAAGGGTTCAGATTCCCGGTAATGGCGGCACTGGTACTATTCCGTTAACGATTGGTATCAATCTGAAAGAGGCACTTAAAGGAAAAAGCGGGGATGCCATTGCCAATTTCGGGTTAAATCTGGCCGGAGCCGGCAACAAACCTACACGGATTACTCTTAAAGCAAAACCCACGATAATGGTTGGTTCACAAACAATTGCATATCCGGGCTATCTGACTATTCAGAATGAATTTACCTCAAATTAGTGGCTCAGGGCACAGAGCTCAGGGCTCAGAGCACAGCGCACAGGGCACAGGGCAGGTGGCTGAGTGTTTTTCGAAATCAGAGATGATCTGGAGTAGAATTTTGTTTTCGAAAAATGTATCGAAGCCACAAGGCGCAGGGCGCAAAGCCCTCGTAACCAGATTGTAGGGACACGACATGTCATGTCCCTACTTTGTGCATGGGGTATTGTAAAGAAGCAATGCATTGCGTCTTTACTCAATACTTAGAGTTTTACCAATTCATTTGTTCGGTGTCCTTTTTTACCTTGTCTCCTTTTCGCCTTGTCACCGTGTCACCTTGTCACCTTGTCTCTATGTCTCTTCGTCTCTAAGTCTCCTTGTCAGATACTATGCGGCAGGATTTTTCAGGATGAGTAAATGTCCCTGTTTTTCTAATGAAATAATTACTTCTGAATAAGGATCTTCCCTGTCAGAATTTTCGCGCCAGTGTTAACTTTTACAAGGTAAATACCATTTTTCATTTGCTGAAGGTCAATTGAAACAGTTTGCCGGTTTGCGCCTGCAGTAGTTAATGATTGTTCAAAGACCAACCTTCCGGTTATGTCGATAATCTGCAATGCGGCAGGAGAGTTGCCTGAAGCATGAAATTGAAGCAGGGCTAGGTTTTTTGCCGGATTCGGGGA
>JAAXUD010000388.1 GCA_013336205.1 Lentimicrobium sp.
TGTGCTCTCCGCCTGAATAAAAGATACTTTATTTTATCCAGACTCCAGACACGACCTATCATCCCCGGTTACGGCAAATCTGCTGTAATTCCTGATATTTAGCACACGAGCACTCAATAGCAAAAAATACCTTTTTCTGCTTCATGAAAAATTCATACTTTTGTTTAAAACGTTTTGAATGCCAACGGTGCTGATAAAAAATGGTTATCGTTTTTTCTTTTATGTGAATGACCACTCTCCGGGGCACATTCACATTGAAAAAGGCGATGGCACAGCAAAATTTAGCCTTAACCCCGTTGAATTATTAAAATCAAGAGGGTTTAAAGCAAATGAAATTGCCGAAATGCGGAAATTAGTGCTTGAGAATGTCGAACTATTTACAGCTAAATGGGATGAATACTTTAACCATTCATAAATCAAACCTGGCAAATGGCCTTTGGTTTGCCGAAGATAAAATGTATGTCAGGCTGGAAGATGGCCGCGAAATTGCTGTTCCTGTTGAATGGTTCCCTGCCTTGCGGGATGCCAGTCCCCGACAACGGGAAAATTGGCGTTTTATCGGTGGAGGCGAAGGAATTCACTGGGAAGATCTCGATGAAGATATCCTGGTAGAGGGATTATTGTAACTTTTCTAAAGGTTTTTTCCTAAGCTAAGCAGGTTCACTTGCATTGTCACGTCTACATTGCTTTGCGGCGACCCGAAGCCTAAAGTCTAAAGTAAAAAGTCTAAAGCTCAAAGTAAAAAGTTTACCCGGCTTGAGTCAAACCTTCTTTTGTGTCTTTTCGGAGCAGGTACAGGTAATAGCCTATAATACTTCAGGCGCGCGCGTCTTATCCCGCCTTTATTGCATTACGGCGGGCAGGCTTCTGACCTATCTGCCCTGCAAACAGGCAGTGTCCTTATCCTGTAATTTTATCCAGAGTAATCATTTTCCAAAAACCTGCTGAACCAATAACCCGAGTCTTTGATAAAGCGCTGCTGGGTTTTGTAGTCGATGTACACCAGGCCAAACCGTGGTTTATAGCCTTCGGCCCATTCAAAATTATCGGTAAAACTCCAGATAAAGTAGCCGTTTACATTTACACCTTCCCGCTTCGCCTTCAACACCTGCCCGATGGCCGCTTCAAGGTAGGCTCTTCTCTTTTCGTCATGCACCCTTCCATTTACAAGCATATCGGGGAAGGCGGCACCGTTTTCGGTAACGAACAGCTCTTTGAAACCGGTATACTTACTGAACTTCTGCAGCATATGATCAATGCTTTCGGGGTAAACTTCCCAGTTCATTACTGTGGTTTCCACCTTTCGGCTGCCGGCTTTGACTACCCTGGCCCATAAAAACGGAATAAAGCGGGAGCGGGTGACTATTTCCCTGGTGTAATTTTGCACACCGATAAAATCCATGTTGAACGCGAGTTTTCCTTCATCACCGGCTTTGATATAAGGCTCCAGCCTTTGCAGGAATTTCAGGTCCTGAACAGGGTAGCCCAGGCCTGCCAATGGTTCCACAAACAACCTGTTCAGCAGTGCATCTATCCTTAGCGCTGCCTGTGAGTCAGCCTCATTATTGCTGTACGGCTCAACCAGCGAACAGGAAAATGTTGTTCCCACACTGGCATCCGGCGAAAGCGCCTTTACGATTCTTCCGCCCTCGGCCTGGCATAGGGCGGCATGGTGAATGGCAGCAAGAAAACTGTTCAACCCCCTGCGGCCGGGGGCGTGCAACCCAAGGAAATAGCCGGTACCTGTAAAAACCATGGGTTCATTCAGTATCATCCAGTATTTAACTTTGTGGCCAAAATGCCGGATACAGATTTCCACATAATCGCTGAACCAGCCAATGATATCGCGGTTTGTCCAGCCTCCTTTTTTCTCCAGTGCGTCGGGCAGATCCCAGTGATAGAGCGTTATCCAGGGTTCGATGCCCTGCGCCAGGCAGTGATCGATGAGGCGGTGGTAAAAGTCAATCCCGGCCGGATTTATGGTTTTTGTCCCGTCGGGCAGTATTCTGCTCCACGACAAGGAGAACCGGAAATTCGGAATTTTCATCCGGGCCATTAACTTCAGATCGTCGGGATAGCGGTTGTAAAAATCGCAGGCAATGTTGCCCTGCTGGTTTTCATGGATTTTGCCCCTGCTGCCGGAGAACACATCCCATACCGATTTGCCTTTCCCTTCCGCATCATGGGCGCCTTCTGTCTGATAGGCCGAAGAAGCAACCCCCCATTTAAAATCAGCCCCAAAATCAGCCCTCGAAAAATCCATAACCGAAGATTAAAATCTGGCAACCAGTTTTTTCAGCAGCAGATTTCTGAATTTCTCCACCGAATAATCCTTAGCCGGAGACTCTGGCAAGGGGTTCTTCTTCACTGCATTTATTTCCATAATCCGGTTTATAATTTCCTCTGTATTGTCGGGGTAATCAACCGCTACAATCCTGCCGTTTTCAATCCATGCTGTAATTTTTTCTGCATTTCCCGTCTTAAAGGTTTTGAGCACCGGAACACCCATTTCCTTGAGGGCAGCGGCATTGCAGAGTTGTTCGTATTGTCCTTTCATAGGGATCACCAGCAGCTTTTTCTGCATGAAGAGGGCTTCGGCCGGGGTTTCAAAACCGGCGCCGCAGATTACCCCTGCCGAAGTGGCCATGCTGGCAATGAATGCCTCATTGTTAATGGGTTGAATCGTGATATTTCCCAGGTCAATTTTTATCCTGTTGTGTTTTGAAAAGACCTGCCACCGGGCATTCCCGCATGATTTCAGAACCTTGAGAATCCGCTGGTCATCATAGGAGGGAAGGTAAACCGTGTAGTGACCCTGGTTTTCAATGAGCTGATTGCGCACCTGTGCCCGGATTACCGGTGTAAATATCTGTTCATCGTACGACCTGAAATGAAAGCCATACCTGGCATCGGAGGGGGCGTAGTTCTTCAGGATTGCTTTTCCGATGATATCAACCTCCTTCGGCTGCGGGGCTTTTTTGTTTAAAACGGCGGACTGATGGCTGACCGCAATGCATCGGGTCCCGGAAAGGTAACAGGCCCAGGCAGAAACAGGCTCAAAATCATTGACCACCAGGTCGTATTCATGCACCGGCAGGCTGTTGATCTCCGACAACAAAACCCTGATGTAGTTTTTCTTATAGGTTTCTACCAGGTCTATTCCGCCACTGGCGCCGAACACAAATCCCAGTCCATTGAACCGATACTTTACGGGGAAGGGAAATTCAACTTCGGCCTGGGTACCGCTGATCAGCAGATCAACCTCATGGTTTTTCTGCAGCACGGGAACAATGTCCCTTGCCCTGCTGATGTGGCCGTTGCCTGTTCCCTGTATCGCATATAAAATCTTCATTTCCGCATCATATTAAACTCATGCAACATATTGTCGAAAAGCTGGCTTGTGTTGTATTCTTCTTCATCTTCGTCGGGTTCAACACTCATTTCAGCGATTTCGTGCTCAGCAAACCTGAACAGGCTCCATTCACCCCCGGCAAACTCAAGCGCCGACAGATTTTCAACCCAGTCGCCCGAATTCATATAAACGATACTGCCTTCCGTGGTGGTTATGGTCCTGATTTCAGGATGGTGAATGTGACCGCAGATCACATAACCGAACTTATTGCTGATGCCTATCTCCGCGCTGGTTTGTTCAAAGTTGTTGATAAAGGCAACGGCTGTTTTTACGCTTTCTTTGATTTTGGCGGATAAGGACAGTTTGCCTTTTTTCAAGACCCTTTCCGAGATAAAATTAAAGGCCCTGTTTATCAGGATCAGGGTGTCGTAACCGATGGCGCCCAGCTTTGCCAGCCACCTTGAATGCTGCATGGTAACATCGAACACATCGCCATGAAATATCCAGGCTTTTTCACCTCCGGGCAGGTCAAGTACCACTTTGTTCACGATGTGGAGTGTGCCCATCTTTAATCCGGCGAAGCGCCGCAGCATCTCAT
>JAAXUD010000906.1 GCA_013336205.1 Lentimicrobium sp.
TGCGGCTTTGTCGGAAGAGTCAACATCAAGTACACCCGCCAGCACAAGTGGCTGATTGGCTACAAAACCAACAGAATTACCATTCAGTCTTGCGAAACCGATTACCATGTTGGCAGCAAACATGGCCTGTACTTCAAAAAATTCAGAATCGTCAACGATAGAACGGATAATATCCTTCACATCGTAAGGCTGACGCGGATTTGTTGGAAAAATATTGTCGATGTTGTAGGTGCGGGTGCGGGGTGGTTTTTTTGGGAAAGGCTCTGCTTTCTTAATATTGTTCCAGGGGATGAAACTGCAGAGTGTCTTGATTTGTTCAAAGCATTCCTGCTCGCTTTCGGCAAAGAAATGGGCATTCCCGGTAATTTCGCTTTGAACGCGCGCTCCGCCGAGTTCTTCCATCGATATTTCTTCGCCCAGTACGGTTTTTATAACCTCAGGCCCGGTGATAAACATCTTTGAGATCTTATCTACCACAAATACAAAGTCAGTAAGCGCAGGCGAATAAACGGCTCCTCCGGCGCATGGCCCGAGAATAACGCTGATTTGAGGAATAAAACCTGAGGCCTGCGTATTGCGATAGAAAATTTCGCCATAGCCAGCCAGCGAGTTAACGCCTTCCTGTATCCGGGCGCCCCCTGAATCATTAATTCCGATGATGGGAACTTTCAGTTTCATGGCATGATCCATGATCTTGGTAATTTTCTTGGCATGCATCCATCCAAGAGAGCCACCGGCCACTGTAAAGTCCTGAGCGTAAATACAAATGGGATACCCGTTAATGGTCCCGGTCCCGGTTATTACACCGTCACCGGGCAGGTATTTATCGCCCATGTTGAAATCTTTACCTGCATGCTCAACAAACAGGTCATACTCGTGAAACGATTTAGGATCAACCAGTGCTATGATACGTTCGCGAGCGGTCATTTTTCCCGTCGCTTTCTGTTTATCAATAGCTACCTGACCACCACCCATCAAAGCATCACGCATCCTCTTTTTGAGGTCACTTGTTTTTTTGGTCAATGACATATCCGAAGATTTAGATAATGTACTTAATTTATCCCTGATACCGGCCTCGGTTGCCGGCAAAGCAAACAAAGGTAACCAATAATTTAAAAACCGGTACGTCTGTTTTAAATATTTACTGACAATTGGGAATGAATCAAATAGCTATTTGTCACCCAATTAGGTTTTTATGTTGAAAAAAAATATTTGAGAAATGTTTAAATTGTCTAATCTCATCGTTAATTTTGACCATCAGACTTTTCTGATGTTATACTGAGCAAAATAGTATGAATATAGAGCAATTACGTGATTACTGTCTCTGTTTACCAGGTGTTTCAGAGCATTTTCCGTTTGATGAAACCACGTTGGTTTTTAAAGTTAACGGAAAGATGTTTGCATTAACCGATCTTGAAGGTCCGCTTTCAGTGAACCTGAAATGCGATCCGGAAACAGCAGTTGATCTCAGGGAAAGATATCCCGCTGTTTTACCCGGTTACCATATGAATAAAATACACTGGAATACCATTTTGATTGATGGCACTATCAACGATC
>JAAXUD010000907.1 GCA_013336205.1 Lentimicrobium sp.
CTATGAAAATTGCTTTTTCAATGATCTTTATTGGTTTGATTATTTTTAGTTTGTCAGCCGGGAATGATAACAACCTCAGTCATTGTAACCTTCATGGAAAACCAACCGCTAAATCCGGCACCGACACAACCCGACATTATAAACAGGAGGTTCACCTGGCCAACATCAGGCAGTTAACCAAAACTGGTGATTATGCTGAGGCTTATTTTAGTTTCGACGATTCAATGATCTCTTTCCAGGCGAAAAGTCAGGCCTGGGGTGCAGCGTGCGACCAGATTTACACTTTCCCATTTAGCGAAGGTGATATGATGGAGCAAATTCCGCAACTGATCAGTAATGGCATTGGCCGGACTACCTGCTCATTTTTTATGCCGGGCGATCAGGCGGTTCTTTACGCTTCAACCCGCTCAGGTGGAATAAATTGCCCTCCTGAACCAGAAAGGCGGGCCGATGGGAAATATCTATGGCCGCTTTATCCTGATTTCGATATTTATGTGTCAGATCTGAAAGGTGAACTGATGGATACCCTGGTTAAAAACCCCGGTTATGATGCAGAAGCTACCGTTTCGCCCAAAGGCGACCTGATTGTATTTACTTCAGACCGCTCGGGTGATTTAGAACTGTATACCTGCGATATTGATGGAAGCAATGTAAAGCAAATCACTTTTGAGCTGGGTTACGATGGTGGCGCATTTTTCTCTCCCGATGGCAGGAAGCTGGTATTCAGGTCTTCGAGGCCCAAAACCGCGGAGGAAATTAATGAATATACGGACTTACTCAAACAAGGTCTGGTAGCGCCCACAAATATGGAGATCTATACCTGCAATATTGATGGCAGCGACCTTCGACAGATTACCAATCTTGGCAAAGCCAACTGGGCGCCATTTTTTCATCCTTCAGGAAATAAAATTATCTTTAGTTCCAACCATGCCGGTGCCAGGGGATTCGAGTTTAATCTTTATATGATTAATACTGATGGAACCGGACTGGAACGTATCACTTTCGATCCTGTTTTTGATGCCTTTCCCATGTTTTCCTACGATGGAAAAAAGTTGATTTTTTCATCAAACCGTAACAACGGCGGTACCCGTGATACCAACCTTTTTATTGCAGACTGGGTGGAATAAGCGCAAGGCGCAGAGCTCATGGCTCAGGGCAAAGGGCACAGGGCTTAGCCCACGGGGCAGTTTACGAATTCATTGCCGGTGTAGGAGCTCTGAAACAATTTACGAATCGTTCATTGTCAGTGTTGTAGTCACTTCCCCTTAAAGATACAATCCAACCCGGAGGGAACGGAGTTCACAGCATGCAAATCCGAAAACTTTTACCAGCAAATCTTTGAATCAGCTAATCTGCTGATCTGCTAATCGGCTAATCTGCTAATCCAAAATCCGGAATCAAAAATCCGGAATCCGAAATCCGAAATCACTATCTTTGTCCCATGCAGGAAACAATTCTTATTCTGGATTTCGGGTCACAGTACACCCAGCTTATTGCCCGTAGGGTCAGGGAGTTAAATGTATATTGTGAAATCTATCCATTCAATAAAATTCCG
>JAAXUD010000389.1 GCA_013336205.1 Lentimicrobium sp.
ACAGGCCTTACTTTATGCCCCGTTTTTTTTTACAGCCCATTGGATCGCTCCGGTGCTGGGATATCCGGCCGATGGATTTTCATTGCCCTATCAGTTAATTTTAAGCCTGGGAGGAATCCTGTGGGCGATTGCAGGCATATTTATTCTCAGAAGAATATTGTTGATATACTTCAATGACAGGATAAGCGCGATCGGCCTGATACTTATCATTGCCGGCACCAACTTTTTTCACCTGGCCGCGTTAGACGGAACCCTGCTTTCACACAATACACTGTTCACACTCTACGCCTTGCTTTTGCTGCTGACCATTCAATGGCACAAAAAACCAACTGCAGTCAGGGCGATATTTATCGGGCTGCTATGCGGACTTATTACGCTCGTAAGAGCTTCGGAGATAATCTGTTTTATTGTTCCGCTCTTATGGAATACAGGCACCAGGGAGTCACTCATGCAAAAAACCGCATTAATCAGGAAGCACCCGATACAGGTGGGCTTAGCAGTTTTTGCTATGATTGTGGTCGGATCACTTCAACTATATTACTGGAAATCAGTTACCGGGAAGTTGATTTTCTACGCTTACGATAATCCGGGCGAAGGTTTCAGGTTCTTTCCTCCTTATCTTGCCGACTTTCTTTTCAGTTTCCGCAAAGGCTGGCTGATTTATACGCCACTAATGCTCGCGGCCTTAGCCGGATTTTACACTTTGTATCGCAGACACAGGGAGATGCTGCCGGCCATACTGGTATTTTTCATACTGGATCTTTGGATAATATCTTCATGGAGCTGCTGGTGGTATGCCGGTGGAAGCTTTAGTGCCAGGGCTATAGTGCCTGCCTATGTTTTACTGGCCTTGCCGCTGGCTTCGCTTGTCAATGAAATTGCCGGCACCAAATGGCGGTGGCCTGCCCTGGCTGTTGCTATTATTTTATTGATGCTTAATTTATTTCAGTCTTGGCAGTTTAAAACCGGAATCATTGACAAAGAGCGGATGACCCGTGAATATTACTTTGCAGTATTCGGCAAAACAAGCGTTGACAAGGCTAAACTCGACGAGCTCCTGCTGGTGGAGCGAAGCGCCGAGAGTACCGAAAGTCCGGCCCATATTGAACGGTATACAGGCAAAACCATTTTCGGTAGTGAACCCCTCGCCTACTCCGACACCACAAATGCAATTAGATTAGATGGCAATAATGCTTTCGCACCGGGGCCCGATCTGCCTTACAATCAGCTTACTGATGCTGACCATGTGTGGATAAGAACGAGTGTTGAAGTTTTTATGCCTTCCGGATACACCGGAAAATCACCGCTGCTTATTTCCGCATTTCACTACAAGGGCAAGGCTTATAAATACAGGGGAATCCCTGTGAATGAAGGCGATATGAAACCAGGTAGCTGGCAAAAAATCACTTACTGGTATTTAAGTCCCGAAGTAAGAACCCCCGACGACAACCTGAAAGTTTATGTTTGGCACCGGGAAACTATGCCTGTATTCGTCCGGAATCTGAAGGTTGAAGTTTTTGAATTGAAGAAGGATTAATTGGAGTCCGGATTTTGGGGCTGAATTTCAGAATCTTCACCGATAATTATTGCAGAATTTAGCTGTCCTTCAACTATTCAACAAACCTTACATCAACAAGGAAATTATCAACAAAGAAGGTTGATTTACCATTTCCCCAGAAGAATACTGAAATTTCATCGCCTTCAACAGCTCCTTCCGGGAATAAACCGTATTTCGCCACATTGACCCAGTCCTGGCTTGCAATCCGGTATGTTCCCAGGTTCACAGAAAATGACCTGATTATCAACTTATTGCGACGTTGCTGAATTATAAGCGAAGCGCCTGAATAATCACCGGAGAGTTTCGCCTTTATAAACAGTTCAAAGGACCTGTGGTTGAACTCAGCCGCCGGTTTCCATTTAAAAGCATGGCTGCCGGCAAACTTACTGTCAACCCTGTTTGAAAACTTTCCTTTAAAAAAGTGGAGGCTGTCAATTGAAGCAGCATCACCGATCCAGCGGCCGGCCACAGTCTCGAAATCATTAATTTCAGTAAAACCGGGCAAACCATTACCTGTTGTATAAATACTTAAACTGCCCGCTTTATAGCTGTATGATTCAATCAATACAGGCCAGTTGATTCTGAACGCAGCCTCTGCTTCATCCGGATTAGCCGCAAATAAATCCACTTTTGCAACTTTCTGGTCCCTGGTGCTGTCAAGGCTTTCGATCAGGCCGCTTAATCCTCCGGCGTAGGTAAGATTATTAAAATAAGATTTCCCCTGGTAACCGGCTTCTGTGAGGGCATTTCGCATCATTTCCCGGTCATCAACATTACAAACTACACTGGAAACGCCAGATTTAACAATGGTTTTGGCAGTTTCACGGTATTGCGCCAACTTTTGCGCTTCGTAAGAGGTATAACCAAACCTGTAAAAAGAAAGTGAACAGACCGTAACCCATAAAAGAATTATGATTGAAATTCTGAAAGTCTTGTTCCTGCTTCTTACCTGGAAAAAGAGAAGCAGGGAGATTATTACAAGTACAGTTAAATAAGAGAAAATAAAAGCAATAAAAACCGGCCGGTTAAAATAGGAATATTCAATTATATGCCTGCCTGAAGGGACAATAGTGCTGATTGCCATTTTATTGGTGACAAATGCAGGCTGTCCGACACCATCAACCTTCACCTTCCAGCCGGGATACCATTCCTGCAGAAAGGTCACCGCGAGGCTGTCACTGCAATTGATTTCTGCCTGAACATAACCTGGCCTGAAACCCGTAATCCTGACAGAATCTCCGGGTGATAGTTTCAGATTGCGATGCTTCCCGGGAATATCCGGCTCGCCGGTAAAAAGAACTGTTTTAAGGCTGTCGGCTATTCCAAGCTTGTTTTTATCAAAAGGTTCAATTTTATCAGACAAATAGAGAAGCTCATTCCGGCAAATGGCTGCTGCAAGGGAAGGAAATGAATCAGCCAGGCTTTCGTAGCCTTTCAGTCTGAATGAATTGTAACCTTCAAAGGAGACGGTTTTATTGAAAATATTGGTATTCAGCCAGATTACAGAATAGGCGGCATTCATTTCTGTATTGACCCCGACCGGCACTCCGGCCTGAGGAACAGGAAAACCCCGTGCTCTCTGATCAAGGTTATGCTTTAATTCCAATGGATTTACGCCTGCCGAAACCACTGTATAGTAAGTATTCAGCTGAACTGAAATCAGCATTTCAATTGCAATAATCAGAGCAAGGGCTTTAAAACTACCCTCCGACCGCTTTAATGCAAATACGATGAAAACCGTGAGCATGATCAATTGGATCAATGCGTGAATGATGATGTGCTCCTGCCTGCCCGGTTCCTGGAGCCAGGCTGCAAAATCGTCTGCAGGCTTCAAAAAGAACGATGCTTCAGGTTGAATCCCGGCAATTGCTGAAATTAACAAACCTATAACTACCAAGCCGGTTGCAAGGGTAATCCAGCAAAGTTTCTTTTTATAGAGTGGTGGATTCGCCAGGTAATTGCCCAGCCCGGTTGCCGCCGCCGGAATAATGGTAATAACAGCAAAGTAGCTGAAGAAACTTGAATGCCTGAACATATCCAGGAGCGGAAATACATGGTAAAGAAAAGCCCTTACAGGCGTTGCCTGCCCAAAAGAAGCCAGCAGCGACACCAATCCGAAAACAATAAAAACATTGAGGATCAGCTTTCTTTTTGAAAACAGCGTCAACATAAAGAATATCAGCATAACCAGGCCGACATAAGCGTTGTTCATTGAAATATCGGTATCATACCAGGCTATATCCTTCACGGTTGCAAAGGGAACAAGAAAAGAAATGCAGGATTGCGGTGAAAAAGGCATAAACCAGGTATCATCCAGGCTAACGCCTCCCAACCGGCCAACATAGGGCGAAACCTGCACAAAGGTCACCGCAAT
>JAAXUD010000048.1 GCA_013336205.1 Lentimicrobium sp.
AAAATTGAAAACATAACATTCAAAACTGGAAACTGTCAGGGAAAGTTCTGTTATCATAAAAGATAACCTGATGAATTTCGGATATTCTAAAATGAATATTTCTATAATCTGCCAATTTTTCTAATTTTACCTGAAATAACAGTATCTGTTACATTCGATTATTTTGCATTTCTCAATGTAATTTAATTCACATAAAATCATTCAAATTATACTATTAATAATTGGTTGTTAAATAATTACATCATGAAACCAGGAAAAAAAACTACACTGATCTTTGCTATTCTTATGTCTGGTATTTGCATACTTCGCGCTCAGACTTTCACAGAAATGAATTACTTCATCACCAATATTTATGGATCTTCCGATTGGGGAGATTATGACAATGACGGTGATCTGGATTTGCTGGTTACCGGAAGTACCAATTCGATGGATAATAGTACAATATTCGTTTATAAAAATAATGGTGATGGCACATTTGCCTCTCAAAACGGACTGGCGCTCGAAGGCGTGAGTTTTGGAGTTGGCAAATGGATTGATTTTAACAATGATGGCTTACTTGATATTTTCACAAGTGGCCAGGTATATGATAGCTGGGGATTGGATCAACCTGCCTGTTTTGTCTATATTGGCAAGACCGGAGGCAGTTTTGAAAGATTGGAATCTGACGATGTTTTTATTAAAACTGTTTTTTCTTCAATGGCCTGTGGCGATATAAACAATGATGGATTTGCTGATATCGCGGTTACCGGGTTTACAGAAATGAACCCTAGTTATCATGCCAAGATATATGAAAATCATACCGGAGAATTCGTTGAATCAAACAAATTTAAAATTGATAGTCTCATTAATGGCTCATTGGAATGGGGTGACTTTGATAACGATCTGGACCTTGACCTGCTCATTTCAGGTTGGAGATACGATTGGGACAGTAAGGCTGGGGTTTGGGAAACTGCGATTTATCGCAACGACATCGACAGTTTAAAGAAACTGCAGACTTCATTTCAGGGTGTCACTTACGGATCAGCTTCCTGGGGAGATTGTGATAAAGACGGAGACCTGGATATCCTGGTAACAGGTATTTATGAAGTTAATGGATTAGAGAAAAGTTTTTTCAGAATTTATAAAAATTCAGGCAATGGTTCATTCTTGCCGCTACTATCACCCAATATTCCGAATATTTATTTCAATTCCAGCATATGGGGCGATATCGACAATGACGGGGATCTGGATATACTGGCAACCGGCAGGAGTGGCAGTTATGAAGATGAATACACTTATCTGTTGATAAATGAAAATGGAAATATCATTAACTACGTCCTCCTTTGCGGGGTTCAGGCCAGTTCACTCAACATGGTTGATTATGATAATGATGGTGACCTTGATGTGTTTCTCACAGGTTGGGCAGACTATACAGGACAAACTAAAATTTTCAGGAATAATCTGACTGTTGAAAACCTCCCACCCTCGCCCCCAACCAATCTCAGTGCAATCAGGAACGGGAATAAAGTCACTTTCTCATGGCAGCCATCGACCGATGACCATACTGATTTTGAGAACCTCACTTATAATATTTATGTCGGTACACAGCCGGAAAGTGCTACCATCATGCAGCCTTGTGCTGATATTAATACCGGTTTCAGGAAGATTGCCAATTTCGGGAATACAAGTCTGAATACTTCGTGGTCGCTTACCCTGCCGGATGAAGCCACTGACTATTACTGGGGCGTTCAGGCTATTGACAATTCTTTCCTTGGTTCTGAATTCACTGACTATACTTCTATAAATATGCCACCGATTGTATTCACCGACGAGCCTTCTGAGCAGGATGCAAGGAAGATTAACTTTAATGGCAGAGT
Source organism: Lentimicrobium sp. (assembly GCA_013336205.1). Taxonomy (GTDB): domain Bacteria; phylum Bacteroidota; class Bacteroidia; order Bacteroidales; family Lentimicrobiaceae; genus Lentimicrobium. Next base: position 1,857 of record JAAXUD010000048.1, read on the forward strand.
AAATCCCGGTGGCCAATCCCTTTATGCCTGGTTTGAGTATGGGAGTGACACTACAATGTTAACAACCACGAAAAGAGTCCTGGTATCCGGTGATTCGCTCATTCATGTCACAACCCGGATCAATGAGCTGATGTATGACCGACTTTACTACTATAGAATTGTCGCCGGCTCAGATACACTTTTCTCATCTGATGCAGTTAAAGGAGCTTTTGTGTCATTCCGGACCGAACCTGACGGTATTCATGAAATGAACAACCCAATAGTCATTTATCCCAACCCATCCGATGGGCTATTCAACTACGCCCTAAAAGAAAAGAGTGAGGGAGTTATCACCATCTATGACCTCAAAGGCAGGAAATGTATGCAACTTTCCTGTAATCATTTTCAACACAATGGAGTCATTGACATCCGCTCATTAGATAATGGAATATATAATGCCGTAATTATTTCGGACACAAGAGTTTTAAATTACAGGTTAGTGAAGCAATAATTGTTACAAGCCCTGAAAGGGCGAAAGATAACAACGATGGACGAAGTCCATCGAACAGGAGACTAACACAGGTAAAGCCCTGAAAGGGCGAGAGATAATAACCATGGACGAAGTCCATCGAACAGGAGACTAACGCATGTAGAGCCCTGAAAGGGCGAAAGATACCAACGATGGACGAAGTCCATCGAACAGAAGACTAACACAGGTAAAGCCCTGAAAGGGCGAAAGATAATAAAGACGGACGAAGTCCATCGAACAGGAGACTAACACAGGTAAAGCCCTGAAAGGGCGAAATACAAAACCCTATGGGACAATCTTTAGTTAAAAATTACATGCACATCACCTTCAGCACCAAACATCGTGTGCATCTGATCCACCCTCCCACTGAAGCTGAACTTCACAGTTACCTGGGTGGAATCTGCAAAAACCTTAAATGTCAGCCACTGAAAATCGGAGGGCATACCAACCATGTGCACATCCTGTGTATGCTTTCTAAAAACATCGCCTTGGCAAAATTACTGGAGGAAGTGAAATCTCATTCCTCAAGATGGATTAAAACCAAAGATTCATCACTTAAAAACTTTTACTGGCAGGATGGATATGGGGCTTTTTCGGTAAATCCGGCTGAGGTTGATGTGGTGATTTCTTACATTGAGAATCAGCATGAACATCACAGAAAGAAAACTTTTGAAGAAGAATACATTGCTTTTCTGGTGAAGTATGGGATTGAGTATGATGAGAGATATGTCTGGGATTAGACATTCCGCCCTTTCAGGGCTTTTCCTTCTGTCGACTCTGAAACTCACAGGGCTTCGCCCTGTGTTAATGATTTCGCCCTTTCAGGGCTAATCGTCCCCGGGTTCTGAAAGCTTCAGTTGACAAGAAAAAGCCTACCAACCGGGAGGCTTTATAATTAAATCCACAATTAAACATGAGACTTCCACACAATCAAGCCTTTGCGTCTTTGCCTGCCTGTTTGCAACACGCCGACAGACCTGCCTGAATGCCAAGGCAATCAGGCAGGGTCTATAACCAGCCCACCGCATTTAATGCGGGTCTAAAATTAAAATGGATATTAATTCACCAAACAATTAGACACTTTCAGATAAAGTTCATCGGTGTGCACAGGTTTGGGGATATAATCGTCGCAACCGGCAGCTAGACAGGTTTCCTTATCGTCGCAAAGTGAGTATGCCGTAACTGCAATAATTGGCAAACCGGGTGTTCTGCTTTTAATGATACGGGTTGCATCCAATCCATTCACATTGGGCATGTTAATATCCATGAGAACCAGGTCAATGTTAGGATCCGAAGCACAACGATCGATCGCTTCCTGCCCGTTCACAGCCCTGAGGATAGTTGCATTGGCCTTTGTTAGCAAACGCTCCATAAATATGTAATTGGTTTCATCGTCCTCTGCCACTAAAATCTTCCGCTTATGCAAATTTATCAGGCCTGACTTTGATTCCTCTATATGCTTAATCCTGATTTCATCAGGAACCCAGGGTATTTTGAAGATAAAGGAAGAACCCTTGTATGGCTTTGAAATCAGTTTTATTTCCCCTCCTAAAAACTCTATATAGGCTTTTACCAATGGCAAGCCCAGGCCCGATCCATCACTTTTGCGGGTAAAATGATCTCCAAAAACCCTAAACCTGTCAAAGATATTTTTCTGGCGTTCGCTACTGATCCCTCTTCCGGTATCTTTGACATAAAATTCCAGGATGGCGTCTTTAACTTCATATCCAAAATCAATATTTCCATTATCAGAAAATTTGATTGCATTGTCGATCAGGTTAAAGAGAATCTGTCTGAGCTTCCTGTCATCAAAACGAATTCGTGAAGAGTCATCGGTCAGGCCAAGATGGTAATTCAATTCGAGGTTGCGGGCTGAAGCCATTGGATTAAAAAGTGTATACAACTCTTTGACCAGGGAATTTAGCTCGAATGAAACCGGATTTGTTATAATCTGATCTGTTACAACTTTTGTAAATTCAATATAATCATTAACAATTCTCAATAATTGATGCGAAGTTTTGTGAACCAGATCAACATATTCAGCTTTATCGTTAATATTTAGCCCTGTTGCTTTTAGCATATTCGTAAACCCCTGAATTGTATTTACCATACTACTGATATCATGGCTCATACTGGCCAGGTAGATATTACGGAGTCTGTCTTTTTCATCTGACTTGTTTTTTTCGGCAATCAGCCGGCCTTCATTTATTTTGTAAGAGGTTGTATCAATAGCCATGCACATAATCTGATTACCAATCGGAATCGCATTTAAAACCAGGTGCCTTAATTTGCCATTCTTTGTAATCAGTTCGACACCGTAGTTTCTCACTTTTTTATTCGTTTTAATTGATTCCTGAATCACTTTCCATTGTTCAGGATACCTGAAATAACCAGAAATCCGGACACCCCTGGTACCATTTATTGTTTCAGTATCAAGCATTTTTACCATCGTTTGGTTAACCTGTAGCAAAATCCCCGGAAATGTGGCAATAAAAGTTCCCAGGCTTGCATTATCAATGAGCAGCTTATAATTCTGCCTTATTCGCTCATTTTCAAGCGCATCTGCTCTTTGTGCTGTAATTCTTTGTCTCTTTACAATAAACATGGAAAAGATTGAATCCTTTTCTAAAACCGGCATGATTAACACTTCTTCATTAAAAAGTGCTTTATCCTTTGTTGGATTAATCATTCTTCCATGCCATAGTTTTTCTTTTAAAAGAGTATTCCAAACTTCTTTAAAGAATGCTTCCTTCTGAAATTCAGATGTTAATAATTCAATCCAGTATTCACCGCGGACTTCTTCCTCGGTAAATCCGGTGAGTTTGGTGTAGGCCGGATTTACTGCAAGAATTGTCCCGGTTGCATCGAGTAGCATATATGCACTTGAAGATGAATTCAGAGCGCCTAAATAATTTACCGAAGTTGAGTTGTCGGTTTGTGTTGTAATTTCATGAATTAATCCACCTACACCTGTTTTACCATTCGAGAAAGTAACCGGGAATTTTCTGGATTCGTAGGTAAGATCGTTAATTGTATGCGTGGTAACTACAGTTGTCAGATTTTCAGTAACCGTTTTATCAGCTTGCATGAAAATTTCAGCCAATTCCTGAGCCATCAGGTCAAAATCAGTTTTTCCGATAATTTCCTGCTCCTTTTTTCCTAAAAGAGACTGGATCGACTGATTCGCAATTATATACCTGAATTCTTCATCTTTCAGATAGGCTTTTTCGCCCAAAGAATTCAGAAATGCCCTGTAGTGGTTCTCACTTTCCCAAAGAGATTTTTCCTCTGTTTCCTGCTTTAAATGAGCTTTCTTTGCAACAAGAACATCATTTAAAACACGAGGCAGGTAATTGAGATTACTCTTCATAACAATATCTGCAACTCCAGACTTCATGCAGGCAATTGCCGTTTCACTGTCCAACGATTCAGAATATAAAATCATCGGAACATTGTTTAAAAATGCAATAATCTTTCGGATTGTATCAAGCCCATTAAAAGCGGGCATTGAATAATCGCACACAACAATGTCAGGTTTATATTCCTCAACATTCTTTATGAAATCGTCCCAGGTCTGAACACACAACCATGAAAAATCTACCTTTTCTTCCTGCAATTCATTCACAGCAAGATTCAGATCTCCGGCCACATCTTCAACAAACAAAATTCGAATCTTTTCTGTTTTCATGTTGTTATAACTTTGATGATTAAATGGTGTGAGAAAAAAAATATGGAGAAGTAATTTTCAACTACCAATAAAACCAATTGTTAATCTGAAAATCCAGAGGGGATTAACCTGATTTCAGGCAGCCAATCCATATTAGCCGGCAAAATATTTTGCCGGAGTAACAGACACAGATAGCTGTATCCCGGAGGGATAATATTTCAGAATACAGCATTCAGAAGTCAACACTTCCCGGCGTTAACTAACAATTTTCTGGCCACAACACAGCAATTTATTAAACGTCATTTTTGCAATGAGCGTTTAACTTGCATCAGCAAAAAATGGAGGTGATTGGTAAAAAAGTCGCAGCTATTATTTTGAGGATTTTTGCAAAGCCCCCTTAGATAGAAAAGAATTATCCCTGTATTAATGAATGGTCATCACCCCCTCCCTGTATTTGATGCCCATTCAGCCATATGCAAAACTCATTGCATATAAACCGTTCAATAAAGTTACACAAATCGGGGTTAAAATGCAATTAAAACCCGGTTAAAATTATCAAAGGGCCTTTAAATTTGTCAAAAAAAACAAGAATTATTTCACTTTCTCCTGATTATTTCTTATATTTATAGGTTGATTACGTGTACTTCACATCCAGGATTCAGGATGTTATTCTCGTGCGCACGGTATGTTAGATTAAGCCACTTTCCACCTCCATTGCTTAATCGTAACAAATCCCCTGAAAATATTATTTGGCTGATTGAATTGCTTACTTCGGATGTTCTTTAGCATGGTTGTTTTTAAAAATAGAATCCAAAAAGTCAAACCTTATGAAAACAGTCGCACTATTTTTTTTGGGGTTGCTTTTTCAGTCAATTGTTTCGACTAATTGCGCCCAAACTCCGGAATGGACCGATCTTCAAAGTGTCAGCCCTTACAATTTCCATGAAGGACGTGTTGTTACTGAAGCTAATTCGAAGGATTTGTATATGGCGGCCTCTATCAGCGGCCCAGCGATCCTGGGTGACAAAACTTTTTACTCAATCGGGAAAAATGACCTGTTACTCTCGAAGTATAAAAAAAATGGCAATACTTCCTGGAGAATTCAGATAGATGCAGGACATACTGGCTCAATTTTACCGCAATCTATCATTTCTGATCAAAAGAACAATGTTTATGTAGTGTGCACATTTGAGGGTAATATTTCCTACGGAAGCTATACATTCTCATCAGATGAAGGCTATAATTCATTTATTGCCAAATTCTCTCCTGACAAAAAGTTACTCTGGATTACACCATTCACCCAGAGTATTAGCGGATATTGTAAAATGGCGCTCGATATCAATAATAATGCATATGTTCTAAATCACTGGTTTCTAATACGATTCTCTCCTGATGGCTCTGTTAAGTGGGAGCACAACACCAGGCCAAATACCTTCAGATCGCTTGCAATAAAGAACAACAGTATTTTTATTGGAGGAACACTTCAGCCCGGGGTTACAGAATTTGGCACTATAATACTTGCCTCTGATGGAAATGCAAGAAATACAGGATTTCTTCTTCGCTGTGATTTGAATGGTGAATTCAACCATTCATTCGTTTTTGCCGGATCTCCTGAGGGAAGAGGATCCTCTGTAAGTGATATCATAATTCACAAAAGCGGGAAAATTATTTTGACGGGTGTTTACACTCAAAGCCTTATTCTTGGAAGCGTCAGCATCCTGAATGCCAACTATGACTTCAGAAGCTATATCGCCTGTTGCAACCAGAATTTTTCATTCACATGGGCAAAATCAAGCAGCATTTTTGAAAATCCGAATTCTAATATAATCAGCTTTAACGTATTCAGCGACAATAGCGGCAATATCTATGAACTTGGAAATGTTAATAGTCCTTTAAGCTATGGCGCTGTTAATTTTATCCCGGAAGCAAACAATCAGTTTCTATTCAAATTCAACAATAATGGCGAACCGATAAGCTGCCTGGGATTAGTAAACTCAAACTTCACAGGAACCATAGTATCTTCTTCCGGAAAAATAGTCATTACCGGATCTCTTATCTATACAAATGCTGCTCCTTTTGGGAATCTGTTTATTAAGTTACTGAATAATAACGGGGATAATGAATGGCAAAGAAACTCAACAGGCTCAAAGTATGGAATTTTTAAAATGAAATATATACAGCATGACAATGAAAATAATGTTTATGCAAGGTCAGAGTTCACAGGCTACTGCAACTATTGGGGCAATGAATTCAGTAGCAGCAACCAGGCCTCCATTATTGCCAGGCACAATCAGGATGGAAATCTTTTATGGGTCAGGAGAATAGATGAACTTGGATCGAACGATGGTACTATCGGACCAGGTATCAGAACCGATAATGACAATAATCTGATAATGATCGGCACATTTTTCCAGTCCCTGACTATTGATAACACTACATTAACAGATATGACCAATTTTGCAAATGATGGCTTTATTGCAAAATTTGACCCTGACGGCAATCTGACCTTTTTAAAACAACTATGGGCCGAGGGCTCTCTAACAATAAATGGACTAACAGTTGATAGTGAAGACAACATCATCATTTCAGGAGAATTTCGAAATCATCTGATACTTGATGGAATGGTGTTGTGCGCTCAGAATGTTGATGGCACCTATATTGCTAAATATAATAGTAACGGCATCCTGCAATGGGCTAAAGGTTATCCGATCGGCGACATTGTTTATATGGCTTTGGTAAATGCTGACGAAACCGGCAATATTTATTTTACAGGCGAAATGTATAACTGGACGACCAGAAGCCTGAATTTCGGAACCCTAACCATCCCCCAGGAAAGTAATGGCGGAGGAAATGTTTTGTTAAAATTCGACGAAACCGGTGAATTGCTGTGGGGAGATGTTTATGGTACAAATAATCACTCATTAAGATACGGGTCATGGCCTGTTGATATTGAAACTGATCTCTCCGGAAATGTAATTATGTGGGGATGGTGCTATTCCAATTCTACATTTGGCGATATTACAATTACAAACCCATACTCAGATCCGATATACACTCATTACCTGGCTAAAATTTCCCCTGAGGGAGCTGTAATTCAGGTAATTGGCTTGCCGTCAAAGATAAATCACGTATCATATGGTGATATGCTTGATCATGATCAGGAAGGCAATATTTATGTTTCAGCTCATTTTCGGGACTCACTGAATATTAATGGCAGCAATTTCTGTTCTCAGGGATTTGTCGAAATGTTTATTGCAAAATTTTCCCCTGAATTTAACATGGAATGGCTAAAACAAGTCCATGTCTTTCAATCTTTGGGACTGGCATTAACTGTTCGGGGAAATGATTATCTGACATTAGTAGGCTCTACAATAACAGATGCCACTTTTGATGGGTTTGAATTTATTGGAAATGGAGGAATAAGTGGATTAATGCTGACATTAGGATCAGCAAATGTCCCTTATGTACAGGCAAAAAACGAAATAGCCGCCAAAGCCCCTATTCTACAAAATCAGGCAGGCAATTTTAAGGTCAAATTAAGCCCCAATCCATGCCATGGAGAATTTAAAATAGAATTAGCAGGCAATGAGGAAAAACCTGTTAAAATAGACATCTACAATAGTTCTGGAATGCTGGTAGGAAATGCGATCATTGAAACCAATGAAAACCTGAGCAATCATATCTTCAATTTCCAACACTTACCAAAAGGCATTTATATCTTTGTTTTTTCTCAGGGGCAAAAACAAACTACAAACAAACTGGTAATTCAGTAATTAGTTTGATCTTAAATACCGTTGTATCATATACCATTGATCCACAAATAAGAAGAAGTAATGCATTACTTCTTCTTATTTTATTTCAAGAATTTCAGAGATTCTTCTGGTAATAATACCAGAGGTAACGGGTTACTATTTTAGTACCAACAAAAAGCCATCATCAATTATTTAATCTGAATTGAAATGAAACCTATATACAAAACCATCGCATTACTCACAATTTTCAGTATCGCCATGGGGTTTATGGAATCAGCCTTGGTGGTTTACCTGAGAACAATCTATTATCCCACCGGCTTTTGTTTTCCACTGGTACCGCTTGATCCGCTTATTCTGAAAACTGAATTACTTCGTGAAGCAGCAACACTGATTATGCTTATAAGCATTGCGACAATAGCCGGAAAAGGTTTTATACAGAAATTTGTCTTTTTCCTGTTTTGTTTCGCTATCTGGGATATCTTTTACTACATTTTCCTGAAACTGCTGATCGACTGGCCATCATCATTGTTGACAATGGATATTTTATTTCTGATTCCGGTTCCATGGATCGGCCCTGTTTTAGCGCCCTGCCTGCTTTCCTTAACAATGATTCTGGTAATGATTCTGGTAATTTATTTTCAACAAAGTAACAATAAAGTGCTGTTTTCTCGACTTGACTGGGTTTTAATGATTCTGGCCAGCTTTATTATAATAATCTCATTTACAATAGATTATTTAAGTGCAATCTTAAATTCAGGCAGTTCACAAACAACTGAACTCATAATGTACACGCTGGAAAATTACATACCTGGCAATTTTAACTGGTTCATCTTTGGCGTCGGATGGGCGATCCTGATAGTTGACTTTATCCTGGTTTTTTTCAGAAACCATAAGGTTTAAAAGTCTCTGAAAGAAAATACCCATGGTACCCTCAAGGGCAGAAAAACAGATTATTAACAAATGCCTGTCCAACAATAATAAGCTGTCTGGATTTTTTAAAGTATAAGCGGACCTCACTTCAAAATACATAAGGTAGTTGTTCTTTTACA
>JAAXUD010000049.1 GCA_013336205.1 Lentimicrobium sp.
CATCGGGTACTTTCCCAAACGGAATGTGCCATAAAATGTCAGCCACATCAAAAAGATAAAAATGGGAATACCCCAGACTTTATGTGTGATGATCGTATCTATAACTTCACTCGTTTTCCTCTGTGAAACTTCATTCAAGGTGTAGGTTTCGCGCAGGGCTCCTGCGATAAAGCCGTACTTGGCATCAGCAATCAGACTTTCTGTATCCTGACGCAGGCTGCTTTCTATCCTTTCAATTTCCTCGTCAACAGCAGTAATGATTTGCGTGTAATTTTTTAACTGCTCTGAAAGTACTTCTGTTGCCCTGTCTTTTTCTATTAGTTTGATTGCCAGGAATCGGGAGGACATTTTATCGATCAGGCTGCAATTGTCAGGATGGCGCAAAAGTTCCTGAATTCTGCTGATTCCTTGTTCGATGACTCGCCCATAACTGATATGGATATGCCTCAATGAGGTTTCACGATCCTCGTAAACGTCAATTATTTTTTGAAGTAACTCGTTGACCCCTTTGCCTTTTGATCCGACAGTCGGGACGAACGGAAAGCCGAGAAGGCGTCCGAGTTGCTCATGATTTAGTGTGTTTCCGCTCTGTTCCAGTTCATCGTGCATATTTAGCACCCCAACCAACTTAATGTCCATATCGATAAGTTGGGTAGTCAGATAAAGATTACGCTCAAGGTTTGAACTGTCAATGATATTGACAACAACATCGGGCATTGAGTCTGTGATAAAATCTCTTACATAAAGCTCTTCAGGACTATAAGCTGTAATTGAATAGGTGCCGGGCAGGTCGGTCACAACAAAAGTGTAATCATCCTTTCTGAAGCGGGCTTCCTTGGCATCTACTGTTACTCCTGAATAGTTTCCGACCCTTTCGCGGGAACCGGATGCATGGTTAAAAAGGGTGGTTTTGCCTGAATTCGGGTTGCCAACCAGGGCAACATTGATGATCTTTCCCTTTAAACGGGCTGTATAACCCAGCAATGAACCCTCAACTGAGCCATGGTCAGGTGCTTCATAAGCATTGATGGCTTCTTTTTCAGTAAGAATCTCAATAAGCCTTGCTTCACTGTTTCTGAGCGAAACGTTATAACCCATTACACTATATTCAACCGGATCAAGCAGAGGTGCGCGCTGAATTACACTTATCTCTTTACCCGCAACAAACCCCATCTCGAGTATGCGCTTACGAAAGGCGCCCCGTCCCTTTACTTTTACAATAAAACCCTTTTCTCCCGGATCAAGTTCAGCTAGTGTCAAAACTATCGTTATTTAGAATCGTTATAAATTGTTGTAAAAATATTATATTTTCTATTGCAAACAGGTATGCGATATTCTAAATAAGGGGTTTTGAACCTGTGTTCGTTTCTGTTTTAGAATTTTGGATTAAGTCTTAGGTTAAGATCATGCAATGCCAGCATGGCCTTTATAACAGCAGGACCCCAATGGTTGTCGAAATGCTGGCAAACATCTGCAACGGCATTTTCTTTGGCAGTATAAAAATTCTTCTGATATAAGGTGAGAAAGTCTTTCATGTCCTGATAGATATCCGCCAGGCATTCTGCTATACTGGATTTTTCAATTTCTGCATTTTCATCCATCAGATTGCTGCTAACCCAGAAGTGGTCATCCGGATAAAGCTTGTTTCTCAGGACAATAAGCAGGGATTCCCATTCATCTTCAGTTAAAAAACGCTCTGAGGCTTCCGGGTCTGAAGGATGAACAGTTTTAATGAGAGAACCTTTCAGGTATAATAAAGGTAATATCCGTCTGTAATAGTCTGCAATATCTTCTTTGGTGTAATCGCCTGCCTTTTCGGTAAAATGACAGAATTCGTTACTGACGGTAATAAACTCAAGAATTTGACGGGTGAAAACAGGATCATTTTCTGGTAAAGCCATACATATGTAATTTTTATGCAAAAATAGTCCAATTTAGTTAAGTCTGACTTTATGTTTATGAGTGATATTTTTAATGGTCTTCAATGAGAAAGTTGCGAGGGGTAATTGACTTTTAAGGAAATATTTTTATATTTACAGAAAAAGCAGAATGGAGAAGCTGGGATTAAAAAAGGAGATATTTCAAATTTGCCGGAAAATCAAACAGGAAAGTGAGAATAACCTGTTAATTGCGATTCATGAAGCAGAGCAAAGCGCCAATGAATATGGTCAGCCCAAAGACCGCTACGATTCCTACAGGGCGCAACTATCGACAAAGCGTGATATGCTCGCGCAACAACTTGAAAAAATTCAGGAAGAGATTGCTTTGCTTGACAGGATTGACCTCAACCGCGAATGTGATTCAGCAGGTTTTGGGGCAGTGGTAATTACAAGCCTTCAAAAAGTGTTTATCTCGATAGGAATCGGGAAGATAAAGTTGCCCGATGGTACAGAATTTTATGCTATTTCAGCGGCAGTTCCATTTGCAAAAGTAGTCCGTGATTTGAAGAAAGGGGAAAAAACTGAGTTTAATGGCAAGACAATCGAAATAATTGACCTTTTCTAAACAGATTTTTATCTGAAAGTAGCAAATTCAGGGGCTTCAATTGTAAATTGTTTTAGCTCAACTTCCGGAATATCGGAAAATTCAAAAAACATATTATTTCCTTTTACATCTGGTCTTCCGTACCAGATAAGCCCAAATTGAAAGGTTGAGAAAACCAGATTTTCATTTTTAATCCTCAAGCCAAGGCCTATGGCGGGATATACCGGACTGGACAGGATGAACTTTCCGGAAGGTGCTACCATCGCAGCCTCAATAAATGAATAGGCGGCAAACCGAAACCCCAATAGATAATAAGGGGTGAAAACTACCGTTTCAAACCTTGCCTTTAACCGCTGATCCCCGGTAAGATAAAAGTCGTGATAAGTCTTCTGATATCCTCCTTCGTTGATTTTCAACTCTTCAATTGAACTGCGGTTAATTCCGGTTTTGTAGGACAATGATCCAAAACTCCTGAGTCTGTAGCTGCCTGCTTTCAGTAATTTTGAAATATATTCAGATCCCAGGCCGGCTATTCCATCATTGAATTTGTTATTCGTCAGATAACCTCCGCTTTCAAACCAGGAGTAAATAAAACCTCCTTTTTGGATTTTCTGGCCGGATAATAGCTTAATACCCATATAATAGCGATTCGCGAGCACACTGGTTTCATAACCCATAGTTAGCTGGGCAAGATGACCGGTTGGAATGTCTTCTGTCCGCCCAAAGCTAAATACCATATTGTCAAGGTAGTATCCGCTCCTTACAAGACTTAAACTGGCAATGTACCGATTGATTGTAACAGCCGGAAGGCTTGACTCCAGAACAACAGGAGGTGAATGATGGTAATTAATATTGTAATATCTGCCGGTGATGGCAAAAACTGATCTTTCTGCATTCGGCAATTTATAGCGGTTGATAATAGTAGAATAACCTGACCATAGGTCGTAGATTGTATAGTCAATCCTGGTAGCCGGATTGCTGATCCCCGGAATATTTCCTGCGCTGCATTCCTGTATATTTATACCTCCTCCCAGCTTCGTTTCAGGTGAAATAAATGGCTTCGTTATCTCAATGCCAATTTTTCTGATTTCAGGTTTGGTTTGCCAGATAAGTTTGGCATCAGTAAAGGAACCCATGATATTTCGCACCTTATAAGCCCCTTCACTCATATAAAATGCAGGTTTATTAAGTGTATTCAATTCGAATGATTGCTCAAGCTGATGGCCAAAGCCCAATATGTTGCGATTGAAGAGCTTAATCCTGCTGCTGTTTGCGTTTCTGATAAGGACATCAAAACCAAGCGGAAATACATCTTTAATCACAAGCACCAAATCCACACTATCGCTGTCGGAGGTACTGCTTACTATAAACCTGGCATCTTCAAACAAAGCAGATTGCCTGATAATCCTTTCATTGTCTGATAATAAGACCGGACTTAACCTGTCTCCCTTTTGAACGCGAAGGTAACTTCGTATTACGGCATCATGGGTGTTAAAGTGAATCTTATTTAGTGCCTTGTCGATACTATTATCAGATATAATTGTTGTATCAAAAATGGAGGAACCAAAAACTTCTGATTTGTAAATTCTGATTGACCGTATTACTTTTCCTTCTGCAGCCTGATAGGGTATGCTGTCTGTTTCAGAAACAACATCGGAGGGTAGCCCTGTCTGAGGTTTTTTAAATATCAAAGGGTAAAGCTGGCGCGAGAAGAAATTTTTATGAGCGGTTGAGTTAACCTTGCTGTAAAACTCAGAGGAGGTTTCTATGTTCTTTTGTTGTTGCTCAAACAATAAACTATCCCTGGGCGATAATTTCTTTTCATTAGTCTTTCTTTTTTCCTTTAAGGCCGGTTTTTCGGATGGTTCCTGCGCAGAAGAAACAGATTGAAGGGCAATGGTAAATCCTAACAAAAGTATACAGCATACCTGTTTGAAAAGCGTGGTGCCTGGCTTGGTGACAACTGATTTACACATGGACAATCTTAAATAGCTCCCCCTCTGATAGTCTGATGCTAAGATAGCAAATAATCATGAGCCATTCCCATTCAATGCCTGCCTTGAATGCAAAAAAAAGGTCCTTCCGGTGGGAAGGACCTTTTTATACTTATGAAAGCATAAGTTAAACTCTTTTCTCTTTGATTCTGGCTTTCTTACCTTTGAGTTCACGAAGGTAGAAAATACGGGCCCTGCGCACAACTCCACGTTTGTTAAGTTCAATTTTATCGATAAACGGAGAACTGATCGGGAAAATTCTTTCAACTCCGGTACTGCCTGAAACTTTGCGTACTGTAAAAGTTTCGGTGGTGTTTTCGCCATTGCGTTGGAGTACTACACCCTGAAATTGCTGGATCCTTTCCTTGTCTCCCTCTTTGATTTTATAGTGAACAGTAATAGTATCGCCAGCTTTAAAGCTTGGGAACTCCCTTTTTTCAACAAAAGTATCTTCAACGTATTTCACTAATGCCTTCTTGCTCATTATCTTAGGTATTAAATTGTTGCGTTTTCCAAAAATGAGTGCAAATATACGGCAATATTTTTGTATAAAACAAGCTATTCTGTAAATAATTCTTTCCTGCTTCGGTGCCGTTTAAATGCCGCCAGAATTGGGTTGTATTTGATCATTGTGAAACAATAATTTCTTTCCTTTTATACCTGTTATTCCATTCTATATTGATAATTTTGGGATTCTAAAGACTTAAAATAAATTGGGATGGTTACCTTTCTATTGTCAATTGTTTTTCTGGTTGCAGGTTATTTTATTTATGGTGCCTTTGTTGAAAAAGTTTTTGGTGTTGATCCGAAACGTGAAACTCCGGCTATTACGATGGCCGATGGCGTAGATTATGTGCCCATGGGCTGGGGTCGGATTTTCCTGATTCAGTTTTTGAATATAGCCGGGCTGGGACCTATATTTGGTGCAGTTGCCGGGGCTATGTGGGGCCCGGTTGCTTTTTTGTGGATAGTCTTCGGCTGTATTTTTGCCGGAGCAGTGCATGATTATTTTTCCGGAATGTTGTCGGTAAGAAATAAGGGGAGGAGTATTCCTGAAATTGTTGGTGAATATCTGGGTGATGGATTCAGGCAGTTTATGCGGTTATTCACCGTTTTACTCATGCTTCTGGTAGGCGCTGTTTTTGTTGTTGGCCCTGCCGGAATATTAAACGGGATGGCCAGCCTGGGGATTCCAGTTTGGGCGGCTATTGTTTTCGGATATTATATACTGGCTACAATGCTTCCGATTGATAAGCTGATTGGCAGGATTTACCCTGTATTCGGTTTTGCACTGCTTTTTATGGCAGTTGGAATTTCATTTGGTTTAATCTATGGCGGTTATCCGATTCCAGAAGTGCTCCCATCCGGCTTTAGTAACTTACATTCCGATTCCGGAAAATTTCCTGTTTTTCCTATGTTATTTGTAACCATTGCCTGTGGCGCTATTTCTGGATTTCATTCTACACAGTCGCCATTGATGGCGCGTTGTATTACCAATGAGAAATTGGGCAGAAGGGTGTTTTATGGGGCTATGGTAGCAGAAGGCATCGTTGCTTTAATCTGGGCTGCAGCTGGTATGGCATTTTATGGAGGTGTCGGGCCCTTAAATGAAGTTATGCTTGCTAATAAAGGCAATGCAGCTCTGGTCGTTAACGAAATTTCAAATTCATTGCTGGGGAAATTCGGAGGTATGCTGGCTTTGCTCGGTGTTGTGGCTGCACCAATTACTTCGGGAGACACTGCTTTCAGAAGTGCCAGGCTGATTATTGCTGATTTCTTAAAAATGGAACAAGTCTCCATCCGCAGCCGTCTAATCATTACCATCCCCATTTTTATTATTGGTTTTTTGATAACAAAAATGGATTTTGCAATTATCTGGAGGTATATGGCCTGGTCGAACCAGACATTGGCTACTATTGTGCTATGGGCTATAACTGTTTACCTTGTCAATGAGAAAAAGGTTTACTGGATAACACTGATTCCTTCAATTTTTATGACAGCGGTAGTAACTACCTATCTGATGGTTGCACCCGAAGGGTTTGAACTTCCCTTGTCAACGGCTTATCTGATAGGTTTCCTGACGACAGCCCTTGTCGTTCTTTGGTTCCTGCTCTTTATAAGGAAATTCAGAAAATATCAATTTGAAACGGTGAAAATTAAGAACACGAAATAACTATCGTGATTTCCACTCATTCAGTTTTGTAAATAAGTAAAGCAAAGCAAAGGTTATTAGCTTTATAGCTCCTGTGAGTCAGTCTGTTTATTATCTCCCAGCATCCCGGGCCGGCGTACACGCGTGCGCTCCAGGGCTTTATTATAATTCCAGGCTTTTATTTCTTTTTCATTTCCGGATAACAGCACATCCGGAACTTTCCAGCCCTGATAGTCAGACGGCCGCGTATAAACCGGAGGACTAAGCAGTCCATCCTGAAAGGAATCTGAGAGCGCAGAAGTTTCATCACTTAAAACGCCGGGAATTAACCGCAAAATGCTATCAGTCAGCACAGCCGCTGCCAGTTCTCCCCCCGAAAGGACATAATCGCCAATCGAGAGCTCTCTGGTAATATAGTGTTCACGGATGCGTTCGTCAATTCCTTTGTAATGTCCGCAAAGCATAATGATGTTTTCATTCAGGCTAAGCTGATTGGATAGTCCCTGATCCAGCAGTTGACCATCGGGCGTAAGAAAAATAATTTCATTATACACCCTTTCGGCCATCAGTTTGTCGATGCAATCAGCAATGGGTTGAATCATCATAACCATTCCGGCACTGCCACCATAAACGTAATCATCAACATTCCGGTGTTTGTTGGTGGAATAATCCCGGATATTGTGAATCACTATTTCGGCATGCCCTTTCTCAACCGCCCTTTTGATGATGGAATGATTGAAAGGGCCCTCAAACATGCCCGGAAAAATGGTCAGTATATCAATTCGCATGCATTTATTTTTGGAATGCAAAAATACCTGAATTCTGGTTGCTATTTTATAAAGTCGTTACCTTTATTCTCACAGGCTATCTTTGTTATAATGCTTTGCCCTGTTGGCAGGTTGGATACTAATATCCCAAGCAAGGGTAAAATATTGTAAATTTGACTTTCTGATTTGTGCAGATGAAAATTCCTGAATTTAATGTATAGTATTGATAAACAAGTTTATGAAATTTTTTAGTCGGATTTTTGGACTGTATTATAGTTTAAGCAAATGAAGATTGTTTTCAGGAAAATTATCAGATTATTTATTCAACTGGGAATAGACTGGTTTACACCAGCGCTCCTGATTATGATCGTACTGGCCTGGTTCTGGCCTGAAGGTGGACTTGGTCAGGGCGCTTTTTCACTCAAGTCACTGGCGGGCTATGGTATTTCGGTGATTTTTTTCCTTTATGGACTCCGGCTTAGTGTTCGTCAGTTAATTGGGTGTTTGTCAAACTGGAAACTACATCTGATTATTCAATCGGTAACTTTTATAGTATTCCCTGTTCTTATTCTCCTGTTTAAACCGCTGTTTGATCAGACGTCTTATGAAATGCTCTGGCTTGGCGCTTTTTTTCTGGCAGCCATGCCTTCAACGGTTTCTTCTGCAGTTGTAATGGTTTCACTGGCCAATGGGAATGTCCCTGCTGCAGTTTTTAATGCCAGTGTATCCAGTATTGCCGGAATACTGATTGCTCCTCTGTGGTTGGGCCTGGTGCTTGCTTCAGGATCAGAAAGTTTTGATATGCTTCCCGTGCTTATAAAACTTGGATACCAGGTGCTTTTACCATTAATAGCAGGGGTCATGCTTAATAAATGGTTTGGGAAAACAGCGATCCGTTTCCGGAATTATACAAGGTATTTCGATCAAACGGTCATACTGGCAATCGTTTATACTTCTTTCTCAAATTCCTTCACCAGTGGCTTATTTGATAATCTGGGTATTGGTGTTATACTGGTATTGATTTTATTATTGCTTGTGCTTTTTGGCCTTATAAACGGGTTTATCTTTGTTGTAACACGGAAAGCAGGCCTTGATATGCCAGATACGATCACTGCTTTGTTTTGTGGATCAACCAAATCGCTTATGCATGGCACCGTTATGGCTAAAGTGATATTTGGTACAGCGGCAACAGGTGGGGTTATTTTGCTGCCTATCCTTATATACCATGCATTACAGCTGACAATAACCGGGATTATGTCTCAACAGTTTTCAAAAAGAAACGATAAATAGTAGTTCTATCAATAATGAAGTAGAAACTGTTTTTCAGGAAGCCAAACTATTGTTGTATGGTTCACCTTCAGATAAATCGAAAGTTAATTTGACGGATGATTTATCAGGAACATCCAGAATCCAGGCTTTAGCCTCGGGCATAGAAGTGAAAATACCAATTTCCGGCTGGTGACCAAAGGTGGCTTTGTGATCGTTCTGTTCGTCAACTATCTTTTTTACACAAAAGGCTATCTTTTTGATGCCAATATGATTCATTTGCGGGAAAAGATAACGGGATACCCATTCATGCATCTTTAACTCCATATGGTAAACCTCGGAAGTGGCCATTACCAGCATTTTAGTTGCTTTTAACCTTTGGGCTTCATCAATAAAAGAAAAAAGATTCAGGATATAGGAGGAAGGGGAGGTAATATAATGTGAATTTACATGATTAATCAGAATTCCATGATCACTGAGGAATTCAAATCTATGTCTTGTATGGGTAGTGTTTTTCATCAGATTCCGGGTATGTGAGTAGTTTATTCAGACCTTAAATGTAATGAATATTTACACTGATTGCAAGAGAAATATAATAATTAATTGAAATTAGTTAAATAATTTATATACAGAGGTATATAGAAACATAAATCAGGACATGGTGTAAAATAAATTTACATTTTTCCTATTTAGAGGCAGGTTTGGAAAGTCTGAATATAGAAAAACCGAAAACAGCATGGCGAAAATTCTAAAGGAACCGGTAATTATTGCCTGATTTGAGCGATTTTTGTGTAACTTTAAATCGCTTAACTAAGGTAAATCCGGATATAATTCAACCAGGTATTTCCCTGAAACTTTAGAATGAAGCATACTTTCTATTGCATCCGGAACTTCATGAAGTGAAATGCTGTGATATATTCTATTCATTTCAGGGAACTTTAATTCTCCGGAAATAAGATTCCAAAGTTCAAGCCGCCTCTCCATTGGTGTTTCGGCCGAAGCAATGCCAACAAGTCTGACAGCCCTCAATATAAACGGGAAAACTGAAACATCCAGTTTATTAGAGGCAAGCATGCCACAGTTTGTAACAATGCCCCTTTCGGCAGTTGCCCTGATAACAGAAGACAATGTATTGCCGCCAACTGTGTCGAGCACAGCAATCCATCTGGGCGGCAGTAAGGCCTTGCCGCTAATATCTTCCACTTCTTCGCGACTGATTACTTCCCTGGCGCCCAGCTCTTTGAGTAAAATAGTTGCCGCTGGCTTGCCTGATGAAGCGACCACGTGATAACCTGCATGCGCCAGCATAGCCACCGCCATGGAGCCGACAGCTCCACTGGCACCAGTCACCAGTACCCGGCCTGAATCCGGAGTGACACCATGTTTTATAAACTCATAAATAGCACTGGCCGCAGTAAAGCCAGAAGTGCCAATTATCATACTCTCTTTGAGGCTCAGGTTAGTGGGTTTCGGGACTACCCAACGCGACGGTACCCTGATATATTCAGCAAAACCTCCACTTGTATTCATTCCCAGGTCATAACCTGTAACAATAACTTCATCATCAATTGAGAAACGGGCGTCTTCCGAACTTACAACAATGCCGGCAGCATCAATGCCCGGTGTATGCGGATAATGGCGGGTAATCCCTTTGTGCCCGGAGCTGGAAAGCGCATCTTTATAATTTAATCCGGAATATAAAACTCTTATCAGGATTTCGCCTTGTGGTAATTCAGAAATAAGCTTTTCCTTAACCCTTGAAATATATACTCCACCAGTGGTTTCTTCAACTACTAATGCTTTGAAATTCAAATTACTATAGTTCATATGAATGGTTTTTCAGGTTGTTATACATGTAGAAAGATGCATATGTAAATTAATTTTATTATCAGGACCGCCTGCTGGATTAATTTATACATTTGCACCGTTTTTAGACAAGGCGGACTGCAAAGATGAAAACTAATTTAACATGCCGCATTGCTTCTGAAATTATTTTATTTCGACAATACCTGATGGATTTTAAAAGATTAACTTGTAAAAA
The DNA here is from genome assembly GCA_013336205.1 of Lentimicrobium sp. Classification (GTDB taxonomy): domain Bacteria; phylum Bacteroidota; class Bacteroidia; order Bacteroidales; family Lentimicrobiaceae; genus Lentimicrobium. The sequence continues at coordinate 10,705 of JAAXUD010000049.1, forward strand.
CTAAAAAAAATGGCACTTCGATTTATATCAGCCGAAGAAGCGGCTAGTTTCATAAACCACGATGAAGTGGTTGGTTTCAGTGGCTTTACTCCTGCAGGTTCAGTAAAATCAATCCCTGTTGCGATAGG
>JAAXUD010000908.1 GCA_013336205.1 Lentimicrobium sp.
ACTTAAATTCAGGTCTTTGTTTGAAAACCATGCCGCGGTTAAACTGCTGATCGATTATGAAACAGGTCTGATTGCGGATGCAAATGAAGCCGCAGCAAAGTTTTACGGCTATTCACGCGCTGAACTCGCCGAAATGAAAATTTCTCAGATCAATATGCTTGATTCAGAGGGAATAAAAAGCGAAATGCAAAGCGCAATTAACGGTACAAAGAGCCATTTTGAGTTCCGTCACCGTAAAAAAGATGGGTCTGTTTGTGATGTTGAGGTTTATAGCAGCAGAACAGATATTTCGGGGAAGGTTTATCTTCATTCAATCGTTCATGACATAACCCAAAAGAAAAGAGCAGAGCAGCAAAACAGAATTCTGATCAAGTCAATTGAACAGAGCCCTGTCGGTATTCTGATTACCGATCCTGAAGGTTGTGTAGAATATGCCAATCCCAAATTTACTGAACTTACAGGCTATACCCCTGCAGAAGTAATAAGTAAAAAGCCGGGGATTCTCAGAATTGATGAAAATGGAAAGGCATTGCATCCTGATGTTTGGGCAGCGTTAAACAGCGGTCAGGAATGGAGTGGAGAGTATTATGACCTCAGGAAAAATGGGGAGGCCTATTGGGAAAATTCTCTTGTTTCTCCAATAACTGACCAGGATGGGAAAATTCGGAATTTTGTTATATTAAAAGAAGATATAACCAGCGATAAACTTATGCTTGCCGAACTTGTAGCCGCCAAGAATAAGGCAGAGGAGAGCGATCGGTTAAAATCCTCATTCCTGGCCAATATGAGCCATGAAATAAGAACCCCGATGAACGGAATTCTCGGCTTTATGGATTTGTTGCTTGATTCCGGTCTCAGCGGTGAACAGCGAAATGAATATATCGACATAGTTAAAATCAGCGGTGACCGCTTGCTCAATACCATAAATGACATTATTGATATTTCAAAGATCGAAGCGGGGCAAAGCACTGTATCTAAGTCGGGTGTAGATATCAATGCACTTTCAACTCATCTCTACCGGTTCTTCAAACCCGAAGCTGACGCAAAAGGCATTGATTTAGTGCTGAATCAATTAGTGCCTGAAACCCATAAACTTGTTGATACAGATGGTATTAAGTTAGAGTCTATTCTTACAAATCTTATTAAAAACGCGCTGAAATTTACCCGACATGGTTCTATTGAACTTGGATGTCACCAGATGGATATGCATCTGGAATTTTTTGTTTCTGACACAGGTATGGGCATTCCCGCTGATCGGCTGAATGGTATTTTTGATCGTTTTGTACAGGCCGATACCTCACATTCGCGTTCATACGAGGGTTCGGGACTCGGACTGTCAATTGCCAAAGCCTATGTTGAGATGCTTGGAGGTCAGATCCGGGTTGAATCTGAGCAGGGCAGGGGATCTTCCTTTTATTTTACTATCCCTTTCAGGCCGGCAAAAGAAAAACCCAGCCTGGTTGATGAAATAAATACCATTCAGCTTGCTGATCTTCAAAAGCATATTTTCCTTATTGCCGAAGATGATGCCATTAGTTATAGTTACCT
>JAAXUD010000909.1 GCA_013336205.1 Lentimicrobium sp.
CTGCCGTTATCAAGTCATTCTTTTTCGGGGCGGTAATAGGACTGGTGGGAACCTACAAAGGATACAATGCCGGCCGTGGAACAGAAAGCGTTGGTATTGCTGCTAATTCTGCTGTTGTACTGGCATCGCTGCTGGTAATTATTGTGGATGTGATTGCAGTTCAGATTACAGATATGTTAATCAAATAAAAATGAAGGATACAGAAGCCTTAAGTGAGCAGTTGCCTAAAGCGACAATAAAAGATCCGGTTATTGAAATTAGTAACCTGAAGAAATCATTTGGCACACAGCCTGTATTAACAGACCTTTCGCTGAAACTTTTCAACGGCGAGAACCTGGTTGTGCTTGGCAAATCGGGCAGCGGTAAATCGGTGCTCATTAAATGTATTGTAGGCCTGTTGCATGCCGATAGCGGATCAATCAACGTATTTGATAAGGATGTTAATATGTTGGATAATAAAGAATTGGCAGAACTGCGACAAAAGATTGGTTTCCTGTTTCAGAGTGGAGCCTTGTACGATTCAATGACAGTAAAAGAGAACATGGAATTTCCGTTGCGGAGGATAAAAAAGAATCTTTCAGCAAAGGAAATGGCAGAAAAAATCAATGAAGTACTCGAAAATGTTGGCCTGGCCGATGCATTGAATAAGATGCCTTCACAGCTTTCGGGAGGTATGCGTAAACGGATCAGCCTGGCACGCACTATAGTGGTGGACCCACTGATTATGTTGTACGACGAACCCACTACGGGGCTTGATCCGGTTACTTCAGACGAAATAAGTGAACTCATCAACGAAGTGCAGAAAAAATACAAAACATCCTCCATCATCATCACACACGACATAAAATGTGCACGTGCCACTGCCGACCGTATGATCATGTTAATGGAAGGTGAAGTTTATAAAGAAGGAAAACTGAAGGATTTCGAGAACTCGACGGATTCATTGATTAAATCGTTTTTTAATTAAGAGCTTCTCAAAACATAAAATACAGGGTTGGAGTCACAGACTCCGGACCGCCAATCACCAACAATTACCACAAAAAAATATCTTATGGAAACTCACTCACAAAAATATAAAGTACGCTTAGGCCTTTTTGTAGCAGGCGGACTGGCACTCTTCGTGCTGACTATCTTTATTATCGGGAAACAAAAAAACCTGTTCAATCCTGTATTCAAACTAACAACAACCTTTTATAATGTCAGCGGGTTGCAGGTAGGGAACAACATCCGTTTTTCAGGCATTAATGTAGGTACTGTCGACTATATCCGCATCATTAACGATTCTACTGTAAGTGTAGGTATGCTGATCCGCAAAGAGGTACATCAGTTTATAAAAAACGATTGCGAAGTGGCCATAGGTTCGGAAGGGCTTATCGGCGACAGGCTTTTAATAATTTCGCAAGGCAGTACCGAAGCGCCTCTGGCAACAGAAGGGCAGCGACTTGCTTCAGGCGAGCCTGTTGAAATGGATGATATTGTCGCAAGTTTTCAGGTGTCAGCCAAACATACCGAAGTCGTTACCCAGCAACTTGCCGAGGTTATGCTTA
>JAAXUD010000390.1 GCA_013336205.1 Lentimicrobium sp.
AATACTATCTACGCGCCGGTAATGATGACATTTCATAAAATAACTGATACTCATATTCTGAATACCGGTGGTACGATAAAAGGCTTATTTTCCCCGATTGATTTCAGATCCATCTTTGTTAACCTGAACTGGGATGTGCAATGGAACTTCGTGTTTAAAAAAACAATCCCATTTTTCTGGTACCCGGCCCACACAATTACTTTTCTTTTACCTCCTGATTTTCAGGTACTTTTTGCTGCGTTACTCGGCATTGCACTTGGGATGATCCTCGCCTTATCCTCTATGAAAAGCAAATAATCCGCCTGAATATTATTTTTTCTGACCTATAAGAAAATATTTTATCCGGTATAGTTGCCATGTGCGTTCAATTCTATATCTTGCCACCAAAAATAAGCCTCAGTTTTTTTTTTACACTAAGTATATTCTGCTTTACATAAAACTCATTATCAAGCTAATACAAAACTAACGCTGATCCCGGACGCAGAAATATTTCATCCGGACAGAGTGAGAATCCTGAAATAACCAACCACCACTATACCATGAAAGAAGAATACAGGAAGGAAACCCCGATTGACTTCGAAGTTGTTGCCTCGGAAATTAGTGCAATGAACCTGCCCGGTGTCGGCAAGGCAAGCATTCGTGAAATCAAACGGCTGATTGATAATATAGAAAATGCAACAGGTAAGAAATATATCCGGATGGAAATGGGCATTCCCGGTATGAAACCATCCTCAATTGGAACTGAAGCTGAGATTGAAGCCTTGCGTAATGGCGTTGCAGCCATTTATCCGGATATTGATGGGACTCCTGAATTAAAAAAACAGATTTCCGCATTCGTCAAAAATTTCATGGATATTGATGTTATGCCTCAGGCATGCATCCCTACTGTCGGCTCAATGCAGGGAAGTTTTGCTGCCTTCCTCACCCTTTCCAGGATGGAAACTGAGCGCGACACAACCTTATTTATTGATCCGGGATTCCCCGTACACAAACAACAGCATCGGGTGTTGGGTCAGAAGTTCGAAAGTTTCGATGTATATGATTTCCGGGGTGATAAATTGCGTGAAAAGCTTGAATCTTATTTCCGCAAAGGTCATATTCATTCGGTTTTGTATTCAAATCCGAACAACCCTTCCTGGATTTGTTTTACTGACGAAGAGTTAAAAATAATCGGTGATCTTGCCAATAAATACAATGTAGTAATTTGTGAAGATCTGGCCTATTTTGGTATGGATTTCCGCAAAGATTACTCAAAACCGGGTGTACCGCCCTATCAGCCATCAGTGGCAAAATATACCGGGAATTATATCCTGTTTATTTCAAGTTCCAAGGCTTTCAGTTATGCAGGGCAGCGTATTGGTATGATGGTTATTTCAAACGAGTTGTTCAACAGAAAAGCTCCTGGTCTATTAAAATATTACAACAGCGATATTTTCGGAAGGGCAATGATATTTGGAACTGTTTATGCCTTAAGCTCAGGAACAGCACATTCTGCTCAGTATGCACTGGCTGCCATGCTCAAAGCCGCCAATGAAGGCCGGTTCAATTTTGTAGAAGAAGTAAAAGTATACGGTGAGAAAGCCAAAATCATGAAACGACTTTTCATTGAGAATGGATTTAAGATCGTTTATGATACCGATATTGATGAACCAATTGCCGATGGGTTCTATTTTACCATTTCCTATCCTGGTTTTAGCGGAGAAGAATTGATCGAGGAACTCATTTACTATGGAATCAGTGCAATTTCACTTTCCATAACAGGCAGTGAACGGCTCGAAGGTCTAAGGGCCTGTGTATCACTGGTACAGCCTTCGCAGTTTCCTGAGCTGGAAGAAAGGCTTAAAAAGTTTAAGTTACACCATTCTTTGCAAAACCAGCACGTATTCAATTAGATACACAGCAGAGCCCGGTGATTGATTTTTTTAGTTTAAAATGGTTATAAATTAGGACTACCGGGAAAATTGCAAACGTTTGCGGACAAGCGAATGATAAAAAAGTCCTAATTTCGTGGCTTCAAATCAATACAAAATCTAACTCCCAATAATATGGCAAAAGTCGTAGGTGATATTGTAATTGACATCGAAAAGTGCAAGGGATGTGGGGTGTGTATCCCAGCTTGTCCGAACGATGTAATTGCATTGTCAAAAAATGTTAACGGCAAAGGGTACAACTATGCCGAAACCATAAATGATGAGTGCATTGGATGTGCCAATTGTGCAATCGTTTGTCCTGATGGTGTGATCACTGTTTACAGGAAGAAAGTGGAATAACGAATTTTAATTACTGAAAGTTTATGAAAGAACTCAGATTAATGAAAGGCAATGAGGCCTTTGCCGAAGCAGCCATTCGTGCAGGTGCTGACGGATATTTTGGTTATCCGATCACTCCGCAGTCGGAAGTAATGGAATACCTGATGGCCGAAAAACCGGACGAACGTACCGGAATGGTTGTTCTACAGGCTGAGAGTGAAGTCGCAGCAATTAATATGGTTTATGGTGGAGCATCCTGCGGTAAACGCGTGCTTACTTCATCATCAAGCCCCGGAATAAGTTTAAAACAGGAAGGTATTTCATATATCGCCGGTGCTGAATTGCCCTGTGTTATTCTTAACGTTGTGCGTGGCGGACCAGGACTGGGAACTATCCAGCCATCACAATCCGACTATTTCCAATCAACCAAAGGTGGAGGACATGGAGATTACAAATTAATTGTACTTGCTCCATCATCAGTTCAGGAAATGGCTGATTTTGCCAGACTTGGATTCGATCTTGCATTCAAATACCGGAACCCGGTACTTGTACTTTCGGATGGCGCCATTGGTCAAATGATGGAGAAAGTTGAACTGGACGAACAACGTCCCCGTTTTACAGAAGAGGAAATAATTAAAAATACGCCCTGGGCTACTACAGGAAAAACAAAAGACCGCGAACGTAACATCATTACATCGCTCGATCTTGATTCAAGCAAACAGGAGCTGCATAACATTGATCTTCAGGCAAAGTACAGGGAAATAGAAAAGAACGAAACACGTTATGAGGCTATCAGCTGCGATGATGCTGAATATCTGATTGTGGCTTATGGAACCAGTGCCCGTTTAAGCCAGAAAGCTGTTGATATTTTAAGAGCTGATGGAATTAAAGCAGGTCTTCTCCGCCCCATTACCCTTTTCCCGTTTCCAACTGAAATTATTGCCAGACTAGCCAATCAGGTTAAAGGTATTTTAACAGTTGAGATGAGTGCAGGACAAATGATTGAAGACGTGCGACTTGCAGTAGGTTGCAGGGTAAAAGTTGAGCATTTCGGTCGCATGGGAGGAATTATTCCTTCTCCTACCGAAGTGGTTGAAGCAATGCATAAGAAAATAATCGGAGGATAACGTTATGGCCAATATTAGTAAAGAAGAAATCCGTCAACCGGAGAACCTGATTTATAAAAAAACAGACCTGATGACCGACAAGGCGTTGAGCTATTGTCCTGGTTGCGGTCATGGAACTGCTCACCGCATTGTAATGGAAGTTATTGATGAAATGGGCATACAGGATAAAACCATCGGCATTGCGCCGGTAGGTTGTTCGGTTCTTGCCTATGAGTTTATGAACATCGATATGCAGCAGGCTGCGCACGGAAGGGCTCCTGCAGTTGCTACCGCCGTAAAAAGGTTGTTTCCTGAAAAGTTTGTTTTCACCTACCAGGGTGATGGCGATTTGGCTGCCATTGGTACTGCTGAAACGATTCATGCCTGCAACCGCGGTGAGAATATCGTTATTATCTTTATCAATAATGGAATTTATGGAATGACCGGTGGTCAGATGGCCCCTACTACCCTGCCGGGGATGAAGTCATCTACTTCTCCATACGGTCGTGATGTTAAAACAATGGGCAACCCATTGAAAATGACAGAATTGGTGGCCCAATTAC
>JAAXUD010000050.1 GCA_013336205.1 Lentimicrobium sp.
TGATCAGGCATTCATCGCGGTATGATTCAAGGAGTTTCATCACCAGTGTAGTTTTGCCCGATTGCCTGGGCCCGGTAATAATAATTGCCTTTCCTGAGAAAAACTTTCCGGCTATTTGCTGTTCAATGGATCTTGAAATCATTGTTTTTGTGTTGAAACCAATTGCAAATATAATATAAAAACGCTCTGAAGCATAACTATTCAGGAATGAAATCCCGTAAAGTTATAACTAATCAGGAATAGAATCCCATAAAGTTATAACTATGTGGGAATTGGTCTTCAGAATTTGGAAATTACAGGAAAGATAAGTTGAATTCTGCACCTGGTTGAGTATGGTATCGAACTTAATTTCCTTTTCTTTGTTTTGCAATCGATTGCATAAAAGTTAAACTGGTAATTATCAGCAGATAAAAATCCGGGCAAACCATGTTTTTTTTCTTAATTTAACAGGAATTTTATTTGTGTCATTGACCGAATCTTTTTTATCTTTCCAAGCCGATACATTCACATTTCTAACTATATAAAATGCACGAACCCACTGTTTACAAGCCAAAAAATCACATCCGCATCGTTACGGCTGCCGCTCTTTTCGATGGACACGATGCTGCCATCAATGTGATGCGCCGCATACTCCAGTCTTCGGGTGCTGAAGTTATTCACCTGGGGCACGATCGTTCGGTGCAGGAAGTGGTACAATGTGCGGTTCAGGAGGATGTGCAGGCCATTGCCATAACCTCCTATCAGGGTGGACATATGGAGTACTTTAAATACATGTACGATCTTTTGCAGGAAGCCGGTTGCGGGCATATCAAAATATTTGGAGGCGGCGGCGGGGTAATCCTTCCGCACGAAATGGAAGAACTGCATCAGTATGGCATTACCCGGATCTATTCACCTGACGATGGCCGGCATATGGGGCTCCAGGGTATGATTAATGATCTGCTGAAGCAGGCAGATTTTCCAATGGGAAAGATTGAAGGCATTAATCCGGAAGTTATCCGTGCGGGGAACAACCGTGCCATTGCATCGCTGATAACTGCTGCTGAAAATAATCCGGAGAGTATAAAAGAACTTACCAATGCTTTTGGCCACGATTGCCACGAACGCAAAAGTCCTGTGCTCGGTATTACCGGAACCGGTGGTGCCGGAAAATCATCCCTGGTCGATGAGCTGGTCAGGCGTTTTCTGCAGTCAAATCCTGATAAAAAGATGGCTATTTTATCGGTAGATCCTACCCGTCGCAAAAGTGGAGGAGCTTTGCTGGGCGATCGTATCCGGATGAATGCGATTAATACGCCCAGGGTTTTCATGCGCAGTATGGCTACACGGCAGGCCAACCTGGCTTTATCGAAATACATCAGCGATGCAGTCTGTATCGTGAAGAATGCCGGCTTTGATCTTATTATCCTGGAAAGTTCAGGAATTGGCCAGAGTGATACGGAAATTGTGGATTATGCCGATATTTCCATGTATGTGATGACACCGGAATATGGCGCAGCTTCGCAGCTTGAGAAGATTGACATGCTTGACTTTGCCGATATTATTGCGATTAATAAATCTGATAAGCGCGGTGCTGCAGACGCCTTGCGGGACGTAAAAAAGCAGTATGCCCGCAATCATAAACTCTGGGAAGCCCAGGCAGATGATTTGCCCGTATTCAGCACTATGGCCTCACAATTTAATGATACCGGCGTAAACAGGCTCTACAACCATGTTATAAAGCTGATGAACCAGAAGCTATCTACTGATTTTGTAGCCTATACCCTTACAGTTGATGATGAACAAACCGGAAGCCAGATCATTCCACCCGCCAGGGTCAGGTATCTGTCCGAAATATCAGAAATCGTAAGAAATTACAACAAACAGGCTGAAGTCCTGGCTGATATTGCCTCAGAACTGCAGGCTGTACAAAAGGTTTCAGCAATCCTGGAAAAGAATTCAGTTGAGGTGCCCAATCTGTTAACAGAGAAAAAGGCGGCTTTGGTGAAACTTCTGGGTGAGGAGAATATGCATTTTCTGGAAAGCTGGGAAGAAAAAAAAGAGCAGTACACCAATCCTGAATATGTTTATAAAGTCCGTGGCAAGGAAATCAGGATTGAAACACATACGGAATCGCTTTCGCATTCGCGGATTCCGAAGATCAGCATGCCGCGTTACCGGAGTTGGGGCGACATTCTGAAATGGACGTTGCGTGAAAATGTGCCGGGCGAGTTCCCTTATGCTGCCGGAGTATATCCTTTTAAGCGGGAGAATGAAGACCCAACCCGGATGTTTGCAGGCGAAGGAGGTCCGGAGCGCACCAACAAACGATTCCATTATGTTTCAGTGGGAATGCCGGCCCGAAGGCTCTCAACGGCCTTCGATTCCGTTACCCTTTATGGGGCTGACCCCGATGTCAGGCCTGATATTTACGGCAAAATTGGCAATGCCGGTGTTTCCATCGCCTGCCTCGATGATGCGAAGAAACTTTATTCAGGTTTTAACCTTATAGATGCGGCGACCTCGGTAAGTATGACCATCAACGGTCCGGCGCCTTCTTTGGTCGGGTATTTTATGAATGCAGCCATCGACCAGCAGTGCGAAGTTTATATCAGGCAACATGGGCTTGAAACTGAAACTGAGAAAAAGATCGCAGCAATTTATAAGAAGCGCGGCACAGTCCGGCCTGCTTATCAGGGCAGGTTACCAGAAGGAAACAAAGGGCTTGGCCTGCTGCTGCTGGGGATTTCAGGTGACCTGGTTTTGCCTGCCGACGTTTACCGGAAAATTAAGACAGACACTATTTCGAAAGTGCGGGGCACAGTCCAGGCGGATATCCTGAAGGAAGACCAGGCGCAGAATACCTGTATCTTTTCAACCGATTTTTCGCTCAAAGTGATGGGCGATGTCCAGGAGTACTTTAATATTAACAAAGTCCGGAATTTCTATTCAGTTTCTATTTCAGGCTATCACATTGCTGAAGCAGGCGCCAATCCTATAACCCAACTGGCATTAACGCTGGCCAACGGGTTTACCTATGTGGAGTATTACCTTTCGCGTGGGATGAAGATTGATGATTTCGCGCCAAACTTCTCCTTCTTTTTCTCCAATGGAATCGACCCTGAATATGCTGTGCTGGGGCGGGTGGCAAGGCTGATCTGGGCCAAAGCCATGAAACTGAAATATGGCGCCAATGAGCGTTCGCAGATGCTGAAATATCATATTCAGACTTCGGGCCGTTCGCTGCATGCGCAGGAAATCGGATTTAATGACATCCGGACTACTCTTCAGGCGTTGTACGCGATTTACGATAACTGTAATTCATTGCATACCAATGCCTATGATGAGGCCATTACTACACCAACGGAGGAGTCGGTGCGCCGGGCAATGGCAATTCAGCTGATTATTAACCATGAACTTGGACTTGCAAAAAATCAGAACCCTTTGCAGGGCGCATTTATCATCGAAGAGTTGACCGACCTGGTTGAAGAAGCGGTGATGGCTGAGTTCGACCGCCTTACTGAGCGCGGGGGTGTCCTTGGCGCCATGGAAACCATGTACCAGCGCAGCCGTATTCAGGAGGAATCGCTTTATTACGAGAAGTTAAAGCACGATGGGAAACTGCCTATTATGGGCGTGAATACATTTCTCTCATCGGAAGGCTCACCCACAGTGATTCCTTCGGAAGTCATCCGGTCAACGCCTGAGGAGAAGAACTACCAGGTGCAGATGTTGGCGCAGTTTCATAAAACATGGGCGCCGGAAGCATCGCTGGCCTTGAAAAACCTGCATCATGCAGCCGCCACAGGAGGCAATGTGTTTGAATCGCTGATGGAAGCCACTAAATACTGCTCACTCGGTCAGATTACCAATGAACTTTTCAGGGTTGGAGGACAGTACAGGAGGAATATGTGAGGTGCTTTTTGGACAGGCCGACCAGGAGACAATGAGAAATGTAGAACTATTCAATGTGAACTGTAATAAAGAAAAGATCAACATCAAACATTCTGGTTGGGCACCCGGGACCCTTGATTGGCGAAGGGGTTGAAGCTTTGAACACGAATAACACTGATGCAACAGATTTTCACAAATTTGAGCATTACTTGTCATCATATCCCCACCATCCATAAAATAGGTTGCCGGGTTTACTTTTGTATATTTCCAATGCATTTAGTACTTCCTTTGTTGGGGTGTAGCTGCTAAATGCAAAACTTATTTCTTTAATTTCCGGAAGCAAAAAGAGTTCCGGTGACATATATTCAATTCTTGACTCCCATAATTCAAATTTAACCAGGGAGGTAAGTTTTTGGATATCATCGGGGATACGTTTTATTTTTTTTGCATAGTTAAATTTTAACGTCTGCAGTGTTGTCATGTCAAATATCTCATTCAATATTTCATTGAAATAACAGTGACGGAACCCCAATGATTTTAACGATAGATTTTTTAAAAATTCAGGATAATCCTCTATTACAATATTATCAGCATAAATTGTCTCAATTGGAGGAGGTGAAAGAAATCGCGTATTTAATTTTTGGAAGAATTGTAACGATTTACTTCCTACAAGGCTCAATTCTATTAGTTTTGGAACTAAAAGTGTATCGCTTTCGAATTCGATATCAAATTCAAACAAGTCTGTTAAAACCATCAGATAGTTCATGTTTGATAAAACTTTATCCGATAACAGGTAGTTGATTTTTTCACATGTTTCCTCAAATTCAGTAACTCCCAGCACCAAAATTCCATCATCTTCTGGTTTCTTGATTATCATATCCTGGCTTGGTAAGTTTTAATTAAAATAGCATTAATTATTCAAATGAGGGAATTATATTTAAAATTGCAATTGGTCTTTTTGTTCATTTCCAGTATGTCTGAATCAAACAATTATTCTTAATTCTGAACTCCGAAATCAAAAAGACCATCCCAGATTTAAGTATCCGATAATTTTATCCGTTTGAGGACTATAGGAAAAGGTAATTTCGATCGGACCCAGCAGTGAGAGGTAACCCAGACTCATGCCTGCACCGAGTAAGGCATTATCGCTGTAAGTTACTTTCCCAAGGTTGTCCAGTGCAAAATCGTACATACCTGCATTGACCAGTGCAGAGACAAATATACTGTTACCAATTTGATATTGCATGCCATAAGCGCCTGTTATTGCAGAACTTGTGATAACCCCATACTCATTCAGTCCTGCGAAAGTGAACTGTTTGTCGAGAATAAAACTGGTTCCTCCCACGTTAAAACTATTTAAAAACCCCTGGTTGTAGTTGAAATTATAACCTGCCTGGATACTGGAAATCTGCGTAAAATGTTCGCTAACCGGGAAATATGATTCCCAGAGTATAGAAGTCTGCAGAAAGGTTCCAACCTCAATATCTAGATCGGTGGGAGATGTTTCGTTTCCTTCGTAGGTAATAGCCTTTAAAGTTGGATTTTGATTATGGAAAACCGAAGTTTGCAGACTAAGTTTCTGACCAGAAAGCGGGAATGAATTTCTGTTTAAGGTATGGTACCTCCATGAAATAAATGTTTCAAAGCCGGTATTGGATCCGTCGATCATTAATTCAGTTACCAGTTGTGGCTCGAGGTCTCGGAAGAAAAAGGATGATCCTGCCGTTAAATAACTGTTGATGCCGGTCAGGATGTTGGCAGTTAAGGTCAGATCGAGTTTGTCCTGACGATATTCTGACACACGTTCAAAATCATTGTAAACCGGGAACTCGAATCGTATGCCATAGGTTTCCAGGTTAAGCCATGTTTTCTGGTCATTGGTAAGATAATGGGAAATACCGGCTCTGTAAACCGGATTTTCTCCGATTTGTACGCGTGCATATGCCTGGGTATTGTTGAAGAGAAATCTGTTTGTCCGCCATCCTAAGATTATTCCGACTCCATTGAAAGTGGAGAAATTTATGGCTGTCATTATACTTGAGAGCGGTTTCTCAATTACCTCAACATTGAGAATAACAAGCCCCTGTTTTTCAGAATTAGTCAGATAATAGTTAATCCTTTCAAAATAATTGGAGGCATAAAGCCGGTTTATTGCATGCGTAAAGTCTTTTGCTTTCAGGGTGTCGCCCCTGTTTATCTTAAGTTTACTATAAATAAAATGCTTGCTGATTTCCCGATTTCCGATGATATGTATTGAATCAATTATAAATGAGTGTAAAACCAGATCGGGGGATTTCTCAGGTTTGCCAAGCCCATTGGCTTTCTGCGCTTCGGCAAGTTTCATCAACGGGCCCAATTGTGCACGGGCAGCAATTTTACCTCGTTCAATAATAGTTGCAGCCTCGTTAAAACTTGCAGCGGAAAAACCAGTAAGATCAGGTTCAATATAGATATCAACCAGTTTTTTATCGTGAATAAAGTTATGGGCATCTACATAAAACCCCATCTGATAAATGATATCTACCGGGGTTTTGAGTTCCGTTGCAGGTCGCAATCCCTGGGAAACATTTACACCTATCGTAATGTCTGCACCCATTTCTTTGACCACACTGACCGGAAAATTCTTGACCACTCCGCCATCAATCAGTTTTTTACCATCCCGGTCAACAGTCGTAAAAACGGAAGGGATAGCCATGGATGCCCTGATGGCGCTTGAGAGACTTCCTTTGTTCATTAAAACCGGGGTGCCGGTTTCAACATCGGTTGCAATACAGGCAAAAGGGATAGGAAGGTCATTAAAGTCAGTTACCTGGTAAACAGGCAAATAGATTTCATTCAGGGTATTCCACAATTGTTGTCCTTCAAGTGCTCCGGAGGGAAGTTTGATTTTTCCTTTATCTATGGGTAATTCAATGATATTTTTACCGGCAGTATTACGCTCTTGCGGAGGAAGAAAATGTAGTGAAGATTTTGTGGCAAAGAGAATATCCCAATCGATATTCGTAGCAAATGCTTCGATCTGGCTTGCAGAGTATCCTGATGCATACATACCCCCAACGATGCTGCCCATACTGGTACCTGAAATGTAGTTTACCTGAATTCCCAGGCTATCAAGGATGTGCAGCACCCCAATGTGGGCAAGGCCCTTTGCACCGCCACCACTCAGGGTAAGGCCTGGTTTCAGACCTTCCGGAAGATTATCTCCATCAATTAAGGTCAGGGCTTTTACCTGGAAATTGACAATTATCAGGCAAATAAACAATAAACCTGTGAGAGGGCTTTTTTTGGTCACGGTAATAATGGTTGGTTAAATAACACTGTTGATATGTGTAAAAAACTTATGGATACTGCAGTAAAAAATGAATCTGTTTTTAATCATGATTTACAATACCGGTATTAATGATGCAAGAAATCAAAAGTATGAAATTCTTCCGGGAATTGGGAAAATATCGGCCGACCGACATAAAAAACAAAGTGTTTGAAAGTTCCCTTTAAACCTGAATAGCCCGGGTGATAAAAACAGTATAGCGGGAAAGCAAAAAGAGTCAGAAGCAATCTACGCTTCCGGCTCTTTTTGTTGATATAAATAAATTGTTAATTTATTCCTTTCCCGGAACAGGTGATTGGGATTGAATATTCCCTTTCTTGTCAGGGGATTGCTTACTGTTGCTATTATCACAACTTTTATCGCAAAAAGCGTGACTATGTGATAGCCGGTGATGGTGAAACCGTGCTGGTCCGAGGGTGGCTGTCAGGGTTCCAAAGGTAATTGCTGCGGCTGCAAAGCCGATAATAAATCTGGTTCTTCTTTTCATTTTGTTGCTTATTGGAATTATGATTGAACCTGGTTTTCTTTTCTGCCACCGCATGGTCTGCAATGAGCTGAGGCGAGTTTTACTTTATAACCGGCGTACTCATCATCGCTCATTGAACGGATTTTATCAGCAAATGCCTGGTGATGCATCCCATAATGACCATGCGAAAACCTGTGTCTGAAAGAAAGCCGCATAATCAGGCCAATGATTAAAAAGCCAAAGATGATAAACGGAGCAAAGAAAGCCAGGGCACCGATTAGAACACCGGCTGCAATAGTCTTTAAAATTGAAGTAGTCATTTTGTTTGTTTTAAGTTTGTTGAATTCATTGTTTAATATTTATGAAGACGAACAAAAGGAAAGATTACTCTAAATAGTATAGAATTTTTTTATGGTTGGTAAATATTTCACAACAGGAAAGCCAGGCAAAAATTAAAAAAAGCCTGTCAACATTTCTGTTTACAGGCTATCCATCTATTTTCATGGTGGGTTATTATTACTTCCTATCACACCTCGACTTCCATTCTTCCCTGAAGTTTTTCCGCTCTTCCTGGTCCATATTCATCAATTTGTCACGTAAATTACCTGGGTTAAAATGTGAATGGTGGCTAGGTGGCTTACCAAAACGAAAACTCCCGAATAAAATCCGGCTGAGAGCAAACAAACCCATGGCTTGCCAGTAAGATAGCGCTGAAAAGCCTGTAAGAGAGGGTACAATGGCATTCCAAAGTACCATGACCACTGCCGATATTGCAAATAGGCCGGCTATAAAAAACAGCAGAAAAAAAGGTTTTCTTCTTTTCATTCTATTAATACCTGATTGTTCCATCTTTTCAAAATTTAATTATCCAACTCGTTGTAGAGGTAGTTCAATTTGTTTCTTAAGTGTTTTACGGCGTAGCCTTTACGGCTGATGATCGTTTTCAGGTTTTCTCCGGTTTGAAGGGCTATTTCCTGAAGGGTCAGATCGTCCAGTTCATTCAGGATAAAAACCTGTTTCTGATTCTCAGGCAATTCATCCAGCGAAATAAACAACTCTTTCCAAAAGAGTTCTTTGAACAAGGCCAGTTCAGGATTCCCGCTCACATCCATCAGCAGTATTTCTTTGAATGAAATGCCACTATCGTCGTCGTTTTCATATACAGCTTCATCAATTGATGAGGTTTTCTTTTTCCGGTAAAGGTCGGTAACTTTATTCCGGGCAACCCTGTAAAGCCAGCCACTGACACTTTCGATATCGTCTATTGAGGGTAAACTACTGTATTGCAGCCACACATCCTGAAGGATATCTTCGGCATCTTCAACAGATCCAACCCTGGAACGGATAAAGCCAAACAGGCGTTTGCCATACGCATTTATGGTTGAGGTCAGGCTTTTGCCGCTGGTTTTGGCCATTTCAATATCAATGATGTTGTCCATTGGTTAATGAGGACGGACAACGGAGGAATTTACTTTAAACTGGCAGAAAAATAAATATTACAGGGTAAGCATTCATTCTGAAAGCGAAAACGGAAAATCAGTCATCAGGGTCCCACGGGTCATCTCTGGCTGGTCAGACATAAGGAAATCAATTTTTCCGCCTTTCATAATATCGGAATGGTTGAGGAAGTTCTTAGTCCAGACTTTGCCATTAAGTTTTGCAGCAGTGATATAGCCGTTTTTCTCACTGTTTTCAGGGGCTGAAATAGTGAAAGCATTTCCATTTTCAAGCGAAAGCGTCACTTTTTTAAACAGGGGTGAACCTATTACATATTGGTTTGAACCGGGGCAAACCGGATAAAACCCCATTGCAGAGAAGACGTACCAGGCAGAGGTCTGTCCATTGTCTTCATCACCACATAAACCATCGGGAGAAGCGAGGTAGAGCTTTTTCATAATTTCGCGCACATGGGCCTGGGTTTTCCAGGGTTGGCCAGCGTAATTATACAGGTACGGCATATGCTGAATTGGCTGGTTTCCGTGCGCGTACTGGCCCATGTTCATAATCAGCATTTCGGTAATTTCATGAATCTGGGAACCATAATAAGAATAGTCGAAGGTAGGTGCAGCTAAAAAGACAGAGTCAAGCTTATTGATAAAGGCTTCATTGCCACCCATGAGTTTTTTCAATCCATTGATGTCGTGGAAAACACACCAGGTCCAATGCCAGGAGCAGCCTTCAGTAAAAGCATCGCCCCATTTGTCGGGTCTGAATGGTGACTGAAAGTTGCCATCAAGATTTTTGCCCCGCATAAAATTTACCGATGGATCGAAAACATGCTGATAATAGCCGGCTCGTTTCTGAAAAGTGTCAACTTCAGCGGCCGGTTTGTTCAGCGCCTTTGCCAGTTGCAGAATGGTGAAATCATCATAGCTGTATTCCAGGGTACGTGCAGTATTTTCATCGATGCCAACATCGTAGGGAATGTAGCCAAGTTTGTTGTAATAGTCAACGCCAAGTCTTCCCACAGAGCTGACAGGCCCTTCATTCCTTGTATTTTTAATTATCGCTTCATATAATGTTTCCACATCAAACCCCCGGATTCCTTTCAGGTAAGCATCAGCAATGATGGATGCCGAGTTTGATCCGATCATACAATCGCGATGACCCGGGCTGGCCCATTCAGGAAGCCAGCCACTTTCCCTGTAAGTGTTAACCAGTCCCTGCATTATACGGCTGTTCATTTCAGGAAACATAAGGTTAAAGAATGGGAAAACCGCCCTGAAGGTGTCCCAGAATCCGTTATCCGTAAAGAGATACCCGTCACAGATACTGCCATTGTATGGGCTGTAATGAATAACTTTATTGTTTATATCGTATTCATGAAACTGGCGAGGGAAAAGCATAGTGCGGTAAAGCGCTGTGTAGAAAGTAACCATTTGGTTGTAGGTGCCGCCTTCAATCCGGACCCGGCTGAGCTGCCGGTTCCATTCTGCTTCGGCTTTACCTTTCAACTGGTCAAAACTACTGTTTCCAATCTCGCGTTGCAGATTGATTTCGGCCTGTTCCGGGCTGATAAACGAAGAAGCAACCTTCAGATTCACCTGCTCGCCTGCCATGGTTTTAAAACGGATGATTGCACCGGAGTGCCGGCTTTCTGTCTCAAGGAT
>JAAXUD010000391.1 GCA_013336205.1 Lentimicrobium sp.
ACCTTTGCGATCGTCAGTATAATTTTCGAATTGATCAGAGAAGGCATGTTCGGTATTTGTCTTAATGGAGAGGCCTTCGGCATAAAGAATCTCAGTATTTGTGCCAACGGCTGCCTGAATACCTTCGAGTAATGAAATGGCGGAATTTGGAATTGCATTGGCGCGCCAGTTGCCCAGGGGAGACTCCTTGTCGGTTGCCAGCGGACCAATTACGGCAATGCGTTTCACCGTTTTCGGAATGGGCAGGGTTTTATGCTCATTTCTCAACAGTACGATCGATTTTTCTGCAATTTCACGTGCAGCGGCAATATGATCGGGATGCATGGTAAGTTCTTTCTCTTTTTGCTTATCGCAGTATTGAAAAGGATTATCGAACAAACCCAGTCTGAACTTGATGAGCAGAATCCGACCCACCATTTCATCAATCTGTTGGATGGTTATTCTTTTGTCGTTCAGGAGTTGCTTCACCTGAGTGTTGTAGATCCGACCCTCCATGTCCATGTCCACGCCGGCATCCACGCCCCTGTAACCAACTTCGTAGGGCGATTCAACGTTCCCGTGAAACATCATTTCCCCCAATGAATTCCAGTCGGATACAACGAATCCGTCGAAACCCCATTCCCCGCGTAGAATTTCTGTCTGCAGCCAGCGGCTTCCCGAAGCGGGCACTCCGTTTATCGTATTAAAAGACGACATCAGGGTGGCAACACCGGCATCAACCGCCGCTTTATAAGGAGGCAGATAAACCTCGCGCAACATGCGCTCCGACATATCAACTGCGTTATAATCGCGTCCGCCGATTGCGGCACCATAAGCAGCAAAGTGCTTGGCGCAGGCGGCAATGGTGTTGGCATCAGCTAAATTATCACCCTGAAACCCATGCACACGGGCAATGGCGGCCTGTTCACCCAGGTAAACATCTTCGCCTGCACTTTCCATAATCCGGCCCCAGCGGGGATCACGGGATATGTCCACCATCGGGGCAAAAGTCCAGTTTATTCCGTTTGCCGCGGATTC
Source organism: Lentimicrobium sp. (assembly GCA_013336205.1). GTDB lineage: Bacteria > Bacteroidota > Bacteroidia > Bacteroidales > Lentimicrobiaceae > Lentimicrobium. The sequence goes on from JAAXUD010000391.1 coordinate 1,018, forward strand.
AATGGCTGCAATTCTTGCACTCTGCTGCATGGCAGCGCGGTCGAAACTTGCGGCTTCTCCCAGTGGGATTGGGAATATGGTTCTGTAACCATGAATTACATCGAATCCAAAAATCAGCGGGATGCCCAGCCGGGACTTTTCCACTGCAATTTTTTGCAGACGCATGGTTTCGTCCACACCAAAAACATTGAGGAAACTACCGACCTCTCCTTTTTTTACCATTTCATCAAAACTTTCGTTCCGGTTTGTGATATTGCCGGTTCCGGTTTGCAGATATGGGTTGGAAAGCTGATTTAATTGTCCGATCTTTTCATCCAGGGTCATTTTGGAGAGCAGTTCCTTGACTTTTTGATTTAAAGAGTCATCCGGCTTACTGCTCATCAGCAATATACATCCGGCTGATATTGCCATCAGGTAGGCAAATACCAGGAATCTGGGCAATATCTTCCTTTTGTTAGGCTCCATTGGTGTCTTTTTTAGGTATTTAATTTATCCGGGGCAGATTACCTGCAAAGGTACAGCTTGGCCGGATATGAACAGAAGGCAGGCCTGAGAATTAATTTCACCGGACTATTTTATCCATCAGCGCATTTAATACCGGCATTACCCAGCTTTCTTTTGCAATGTCGTAAACGATAAAATCGCTGTAGTCAGAGGTCGGAGGTCAAAGGTCGGAAGTCGGAAGTCGGAAGTCAGAGGTCGGAGGAAAGAAGTAGGAAGTAAGAATCAGCTAATCTTCAAATTCTCCCGCAATCTGCAATTTGAAACCTGCCAGCCGGCAGGCTGGTCCGCAATCCGAAATTGAAAGCCCGTCCCTCGTCCCGGTCGTCCCTCGTCCCATCTTCAGGAAATCCGCAATCCAAAATCAGGAACGTAAATCAACTTAAAACCTCTTCCTTTGTTATAGAAGCAGATTTAAAAATTCAGGGAGTTTTCCATACGATGAGTGATGAAGCCTTAAAAAGAAAGATCACCCTGCCGGGATTACGCAGGTTGTTTAATTTGTATCGTTTTATAAAACCTTACCGCTGGGAGTACAGTCTTGGACTGCTGTTCCTGCTGGGATCAAGTGGCGCAAGCCTGGTATTTCCCAAACTGCTGGGCGAATTGGTTGATTATGGCAACAAAGGAAATCTTGGGCAGGAAATCAACCGCATTGCTGTAATTCTGATTGCGGTGCTGATAGCACAATCGGTATTCTCTTATTTCCGGATTTTCCTCTTTGTGCGGGTGGCTGAAAAAACCCTGGCCGATCTGCGACAGCACACCTTCAACCACCTGATCCGCCTGCCCATGAAGTTTTTCCAGCATCGTCGGGTCGGAGAACTGAACAGCAGAATATCATCAGACATAACACTCCTGCAGGACGCACTCACAACAACGCTGGCTGAATTTATACGTCAGATCATCATCATCGTCGGAGGCATCAGCCTTATGATGGTTACCTCGATGAAGCTTACCCTTTTCATGCTCCTGATTCTCCCTGTAATCATGGTATTGGTTGGCGTATTCGGGCGTTTTATCCGTAAACTGAGCAAACAGGCCCAGGCTCAGGTAGCCGATTCCAACACGATTGTGGAGGAAACCCTGCAAGGCATTCAGAGTGTAAAAGCATTTACCAATGAATTTTTTGAGATGGCCCGTTACCGGGTGATGACAATAAATATAGCACAGACCGGAATAAAAAACGGGAAACTGCGGGGAGCCTTTTCCTCTTTTGTCATCATGGGCATTTTCGGAACCATGGTTGCTGTCATCTGGAAAGGGTCTGCGTTGCTTGCCGCCGGAGAAATCGCTACCGGTGAATTGTTCTCCTTCGTGATTTACACAGTGTTTATCGGCGGAACTATTGGCGGTCTGGCCGATGTTTTTGCCCGTGTACAGAAATTTATAGGTGCCACTGAAGACTTGCTTGAAATCTTCAACGAAGTACCTGAAATTGTGGAAGAATTGCCCCTGAATTCATCCCATCAGGTCCTCCTGGGAGGTGTCCGGTTCGATCACCTGTCCTTCAGTTATCCAACCCGTACCGATATGCAGGTGCTAACAGACATTGATGTGACGATCAGGCCTGATTCACTTGTAGCGCTCGTAGGCCCGAGCGGGGCGGGAAAATCGACACTGGTTGCCTTATTACTGAGGTTATACGAGCCAACATCCGGGCGGATACTTTTCGACGAAAAGGACAATCAATCCATTCCGCTCTCAGTGCTGCGCAGTCAGATGGCCATTGTACCTCAGGATATCTTCCTTTTCGGGGGCACCATCCGCGAAAATATTGCCTACGGTCGGACGGGAGCTTCAGAGGCAATGATCGAAGATGCTGCCCGCAAAGCCAATGCATGGGAATTCATCAGTAAATTTCCCGAAGGACTGAATACACTTGTGGGCGAACGGGGCACTCAACTTTCAGGCGGTCAACGGCAACGGGTAGCCATTGCCCGGGCGGTGCTGAAAGATCCGAAAATACTGATCCTGGATGAAGCCACTTCTTCACTCGATTCGGAAAGTGAACGCCTGGTACAGGACGCCCTCGAAAAACTGATGAAAGGCCGCACCTCCATTGTGATTGCCCACCGCCTCTCTACCATCCGACAGGCCGATCAGATACTGGTACTTGACCATGGCCGCATTGTGGAGCAGGGCACCCACCTGGAACTGCTGAAGTCGGAAAACGGATTGTACCGGAGTCTGAGTGAGCTGCAGTTTGCAGTATAATGGTAAAGCTCATAGTGGAAAGCTCAAAGTTCAAAACAATAATTAGCAAGTGAGAAATGAGAGGTGAGAAACGAGAAATATGAAGTTGGAAATTGAGAAGCGAGAACAGAGGTGTTCACAATCGGGAATCTGCCAATCCGCTAATCTGCTAATCCGCTAATCAAATTTCTGAAATCTG
>JAAXUD010000392.1 GCA_013336205.1 Lentimicrobium sp.
CCTGGTTTCATCAGGGCGGGCAAGGCTGGAAACCATGGCTCAAAAGGGAAGTAAGAAAGCCCGTAAGGTGCTGGAATTACTTGATGAGCCAGAGAAGATTCTTTCAACCATTCAGGTTGGAATCACACTTATTGGTATTGTCGCAGGCGCTTATGGAGGTGTTGCCCTGGCAGATGACCTTGCGCCTATCTTCCATGGTTCAGAATATTTAAAACCCTGGGCAGACAGCCTGGCCATTGTTACTGCGATTGCGCTGATAACCTACCTTTCGCTGGTGATTGGCGAATTGGTTCCCAAGTCGCTGGCACTCTCGAATCCTGAAAAGGTTGCCCTGGCGCTGAGCCCTACCATGATATTTCTTACCCGTATTCTTTTGCCGTTTGTATGGCTTTTGAGTGTTTCAACAAAAGCCATCACCCGAATACTCGGCGTTAAAGCAATTACCGACAAACCAATAACGGAAGATGAATTGCGTTTTATGCTGAATCAGGGGAGTGAACAAGGGGTGCTTGATAAAGAGGAAACCCAGATGATTCGAGATGTTTTCCGCTTCGGCGATAAAAAAGCCACTGAAATAATGACCCACCGGACAGAAGTATCCTATCTGTTAAATACAATAACCCGCACAGAACTCACCGGACTTATTCAAACTGAAAAACACAGCAAATACCTGCTTTGCGAAGGAAGTCCTGAAAATATTATCGGCGTGGTGGCTGTCAAAGACCTGATTCCGCTGTATGAAAATCAAGGTTTGCTTGACCTGGGTTCAGTTGCCTCCACTCCTTTGTTTATACCGGAATCGATTAAGGCCGGAAGAATATTGCAACTATTTAAGGAAGAGAAGAATAATTTCGGGATCGTTGTGAATGAATATGGCAGCTTTGAAGGCATTGTTACCCTGCATGATTTAACAGAAGCCATTCTTGGCGATTTACCTGAAGAGGATGAAGAAGCATACGCCTCCATTACTGTGCGGGCAGATGGCAGTATGCTCGCCGACGGAAATATGGAAATTGACGACTTCATGGACAGAATGGGCATATTGAGCTATGAGGATATAGATAATATTGGATTCACTACCCTTGGTGGTCTGGCCATGTATTTTCTTCACAAAATACCTGAAGAAGGAGATAAGTTTACCTACCGTGAACTTGAATTTGAGATTATGGATATGGATAAGAGCAAGGTTGATAAGATACTGATTAGTAAAATTTCTAATGTCTAATCCCGTGTTTTCATTTTTATAATCACTGTTGTCCGGATAAATTCCGCACATTTGAAAATTAAAAGGGAAACCTGAAGTTGCAATGTAAAACACAACATGCAGGGTTTTTCTATTTTAAGCCTTGACTTTGTTTGTTCATTATTCGCTTATTTTGTTTTTTACTTTTCATCTTTGAGGAGGAATGGAGACGCAAACATTGCGTCTTTACTACCTTTCGAAACTGCTCAATTCGGAGAACAGACAGAAAATGATTATCCGTTAAAAGTCTGCCACAATTCCCTTCATAAATGGGATTAACTGCTCAGCCATCAACTTATGCTCTGAGATGTCAGGATGACCGGAACAACCTGTTGCTGTTACACTTTCAAACCGAAAAACACTGATTTGCTTCAGTGCAGGATGCTGAAGTTCTGATAATTTTTTAACAGACTCAAGGCAGGATAAAAGTAAATCGGACTTTGCTCCGGTATGCATGGGACTTGAGAGTAAAACCAGCCTAGAATCAGGGTAGTGGCTGTGGATGGTTCCAACAAAACCAACATATTCATTAATAAAAGCTGTTGAGTCGAATGGAAGTCTTGGCATTTCCCCATCACCATCGCTCAGGTCGTTGGTGCCCAGGGCTATCACAACTACATCCGGAATCCAGTTGCTGAAATCCCATTTCAGGGTGCTATCAATATGCAGATAAGCCGACTCATATTGCCGGGGAACGGTTGGTCCATCGCTGTTCCAGTTGCGGTAGATGCCGGCCCCACTTACCGAACTCAGCATAAAGTCCGCATTGAGCGCACGGGCAGCAATGGATGCATAACTCCAGTATGCATTGTGCTGATCATACCATTTGTTCCTGCCACAGGGAATCTCGCCTGAATCATTGCCCATGCCACAGGTGATGCTGTTGCCGATAAACTCAATTTTTGTTCGCTCTACAGCAGCCACCGGTTCAATGTCCAAAGCCTGAACGCCTCCAAACGCAACCACGCCGGTGTGGGCTTCGGTTGCTTTGTATATCCGCAGGGTATGCAGGGCCGATTCCTTAAGGGGTTTTATGGTAAATAACCGGGATTTATCGCCCGAAACCCTGAGTCTGCCCTGATACTCATCGTCAATCTCCACTGAAACATAATTGTATTCGCCCTTTTGCGCGATGTTCCTGAGTGAAATTTTACACAATTCCCCTTCGAACTGAAACTCAACAAAAGAAGCGGAACTTATCAGTTCCAGCTCACCCGAAGGATTTACGATGGTCCTGCCATGCCTGGATATGTCCGGATCAGTACCCACAAATTCGTTCAGCTGCGACGAAGCACAGGAACAAAAAATCACCACCAACAACTGGAATAATAGCCAGGCGATTAAAGGTCTTTTCGTTTGCATACTATAAAATTTTGTTCTGATCGGGTTCATCTAAAAGTCAATCCTTAGCGGCATCCTTCAAGACGCGAAGCATCGCGTCTTTACGACTATCCATCATTCGATCCTTCCATCGTTCCATCTTATGAGACGCGAAGTATCCTTCTATCCATCCTTCGAGACGCGAAGCATCGCGTCTTTACGACTATCCATCCTTCCATCATTCCAAGGCTCTGATCAGGTTCCTTGGCGGGATGACCACCAAATGCTTCATCCCCAAAAATAGAAAGATTCAGGCAATCGTCGAGTTCGGGTAAGTATCCTTAGCGGGACGCTAAGGATAGTGTTGAGTCGTGCATCCTTCCATCCTTCCATCTTTCCATCTTTCCATCCTTCCATCCTTCCATCCTTCCATCTTTCCATCCTTCCATCCTTCCATCCTATTTCATAGTCTTCTGCAGATGCAGGGTGCGGAAACCTTTTTCAAAATCTTCCCAGCGAATGGTGGCCGGACAGCTTACCAATCTGGTTTCGCCGGGTTGCATATCAAAAAAGTTGTCGGAGAACTGGACTTCGGTATTGTCGCTGATCAGCATCAGGTTTTTGCAGAGTTTCTCTGTGGTGATCTCAATTACAAAATGATCGCCTTTGTCGCTGATTCGGGTTTTGATGCCCGGATCGGGTAACTTCAGGTCTTTGGGTTTGGCAAAGTAAACAAACTCCTGATCAATTTCCTTTGTACCGATGGCCAGGCTTGCTGTCAAAACCACCTCCTTTTCACGATAGCTGAGCGGAATATCCTTCAGGTCAAGGCTATAAACCACCGCCGAACTATTGGCCGGTAAGTTTACCTTCACCGGGCGACTCCATAACGAGAGACCGGTAAAATCCATAAGATTCAGCCTTATTACTGCTGCTGTCTTTTGGGGTAGATCAGAAACTCCGTAAATAAATAGTTTGCCATTTTCTATTACCACATTGATAATCTGATTTTTACAGGCTTCTTTCGCAAAATAATGCAGTGCCTTCCATTTGCCGTAATAGTCAATTCCCGACCAGGAAGCCACCGGCCAGCAATCGTTGATCTGCCAGTACAACGAACCCATACAATAAGGCATATCGCTGCGATGGGTTTTCAGCGCCATTTTTATGGCATCGGCCTGCAGCAACTGACCAACATATAGCAGGTGCTCAAAGTTTTCAGGAATCTGATAATCCTGCTCCATATATTGTTTAATCCGGAGATTGCCGATGCCGCTCCGCTGGTGCGAAGCCATTACTTCTGATTCAATATTCCAGTCGGCAGGTATAGTATATTTTTTCACACTGTTG
>JAAXUD010000051.1 GCA_013336205.1 Lentimicrobium sp.
TCCGGCAATCACCGACTTTATTCTGATGACAAAAGACACCAGCTATATGTTTGTGACCGGGCCCGATGTTATTAAAACGGTTACCCACGAAGAAGTGACCAAAGAAGACCTCGGCGGCGCCATGACACACAATGCAAAAAGTGGTGTTGCCCATCTGATTGCTGATGATGACGAACAGGCCATGATGATGATCAGGGAGTTAATCAGTTTTCTGCCTTCAAACAATATGGAGGAGCCTCCCCGCATCAAATCAACCGATGACCCCAACCGTGAAGATGAAAAACTTCAGGAAATTGTACCATTCGACCCGAATAAACCTTATGACATGAAAGAAATCATCCACAGCGTGATGGATGATGGTAATTTTATGGAGATTATGCCGTATTATGCCGGTAATATCCTCACCGGCTTTGGGAGGTTAGATGGTAAACCTGTTGGTATTGTAGCAAATCAACCTGCTTTTCTTGCCGGAGTACTCGACATAAACAGTTCGATCAAGGCAGCCCGCTTTGTTCGTTTCTGTGATGCGTTTAACATCCCGCTCATCACCCTGGTGGATGTGCCGGGTTTCCTTCCAGGCACTGCCCAGGAATTCGGTGGCATTATCAAGCACGGCGCCAAATTACTCTATGCTTATGCCGAAGCCACTGTTCCCAAAATTACGGTTATCACCCGTAAGGCTTATGGTGGCGCCTACGATGTGATGTCGAGCAAACACATCGGAGCCGATGTGAACTACGCCTGGCCAACGGCTGAAATCGCCGTTATGGGTGCCGATGGAGCCGTAAATATCATTTTCCGCGATAAACTTACCGACGAAGACAAAGCCCAGGCCGTTAAAGAATACCGTGAGGTATTTGCAAGTCCTTACAAAGCGGCAGAACTTGGTTATATCGACGAAATTATCTACCCGAAACACACCCGTCGTAAATTGATTCAGGCATTGGAAATGTGCGCCAATAAACGGAAAACAAACCCGCCCAGAAAACACGGGAATATACCACTCTAGTTACCAGTATTTTATATTTATAGCTCATGGATTGACTATTCTGGTCAAATGATTTAATAAATATGGAAAAGCCCGGTAGAAAAGTGTGAATCTACGTATTGGGTTTAAACAACAAACAGAACTGTTTTCAAATGAAACAGTTCTGTTTGTTTTTTACGCGATAAACAATCTATAAAAGCCACCTGGCGGTCAAATTTTATAACCAGGCCGAAGTTCCATGCTTCAAACTTTCCCCGCTTTTTTGTAATTTTGCAAATGCTAAAATATGTGCATGACTGCCGAAGCTAAAACCTGCTTAATTATTCTGCTGTTATTACTGGCGTTTCTTCCGGTAAAAATGCCGGCACAGCCTTTTGAAAAGGATTCGCTGGTTGTTATCAGCACAACGAAAGGCAGCATTACACTTAAACTTTACAATGATACCCCAGGTCATCGCGATAATTTCCTGAAACTTACGGCGGATGGTTTTTTCGACAGCACCTTGTTTCACAGGGTTATCAATGGCTTTATGATACAGGGCGGCGATCCTGACTCCCGGAGTGCCGTAGCAGGCATTGAATTAGGCAATGGAGGACCGGGTTATGATATCCCGGCTGAGATTACACCCGCTCATTTTCACAAACGGGGAGTGCTGGCGTCAGCCAGGGAAGGCGATCTGGAAAATCCAAAACGACTTTCTTCCGGATCTCAGTTCTACATTGTTCAGGGAAAGGTGTTCAGGCAGAGCGACCTCGATAACATTGAATTGGAACAACGATCAATTGCCCGTCAGCAGATTTTTGTAAATATCCTGAAAAAGGCAGAAAACCAACAGCTGAGAAATCGGTTTTTTGTACCCGGAATACTAAGGGATTCAGTTGTTTTCGAGGCTGTGAAAGATTCCATAAACACGCTGGTTAACAAAGAGTACGCCCTTTCACCTGGGTTTAGGTTCACAAATGAACAACGTGAAATATATACAAGCCTGGGCGGAACACCGCATCTTGACGGGAAATACACTATTTTTGGCGAAGTTATTGATGGCATGAGCGTTGTAGATGCCATTGCCGGAGTAGAAACCGATGAAAATGATCGTCCGCTCAATAATATTCCAATGACAATAAAAATAATTACCAATAACCAATAAAACAATGAAAAAACTGAGTTTAATTGCTGCACTTATTCTATTCTCAATTGGAGTTTCCTATTCCCAGGCTCCGAAAGCAACTGCTGCCACACCAAAACAAACCAAAATTCTGATTGAAACAGAATTTGGAAATATGACAGCCATTCTCTACAACGAAACTCCTCAGCATCGCGACAACTTTGTAAAACTGGTAAAACAGGGCTGGTACAACGGTTCCATCTTTCACCGGGTTATCAAGAATTTTATGATTCAGGGAGGTGGGAAGGAAAACCAGGTAAATGATCCCGGATACACGGTTCCTGCAGAGTTTGTTTCGAAATACTTTCACAAAAAAGGAGCCCTTGCTGCCGCCCGTCAGTCAGACCAGGTAAATCCCAAAAAAGCATCCTCCGGTTCACAGTTTTATATAGTTCAGGGCACTGTTTTAAAAGACGAACAGTTGGATATGTTTGAAAAACAGACAAAGAAAACAATAAGCCCCGAAAGGCGGGCTGCCTATAAAACTATTGGCGGAACCCCTCATCTTGATGATCAGTATACTGTTTTTGGTGAAGTCATTTCAGGCCTGGAGGTGATCGATAAAATCGCCGCTGTTCAAACTGCTGCCGGTGACAAACCCGTTAAAGAAGTGAAAATGAAAATTACCCTGATTAAATAATTGATTCGCTTCAATCACAAAAACTCTTTAGTGTGTTTTAGCGGATTGGTGACAATAAAAACCTATTAATGAAAGAGTTAATCAATAAATACCTTGCCGAAATAGAAGTATTTACGGCAAAAACCAAAGATGAACTGGAGCAGTTCCGTATTAAGTATTCCGGTAAAAAGGGGCTTCTGAATGACCTGTTTGCCGATTTTAAAAACGTGGCAGCGGATGATCGCCGTGAGCTGGGTGTTTTGCTCAACGACCTGAAAGGGAAATTACAGGAGAAAATCGACAGTCTGCGCGAAAGTCTCGAAGGAGAGGAGACCACTTCCGCACCGGCGCAGGATCTGACCTTGCCGGTAAACTTTCACGAGGCAGGTTCACGCCACCCGCTGATGATCATTCGCAACCGGATGATTGAAATCTTTTCACGGGTTGGTTTTACAGTAGCTGAAGGCCCTGAAATCGAAGACGACTGGCACAACTTTTCAGCCCTGAACTTCCCGCCTGAGCATCCTGCACGCGATATGCAGGATACTTTCTTCATCGAAAAAGATCCGGATATTGTATTGCGCACCCATACTTCAAGCGTGCAGGTGCGGATGATGGAAAAAACCAAACCACCCATCCGGATGATATTCCCCGGCAGGGTATTCCGCAACGAAGCCATTTCAGCCCGGGCACATTGCTTTTTTCATCAGATTGAAGGCTTGTATGTTGATAAAAACGTGAGTTTTGCCGACCTGCGCCAGACCATGCTCTACTTTGCCAAGGAGATGTTCAGCGAAGACACCCGCATCAGGCTCAGGCCCTCCTACTTCCCGTTTACCGAACCTTCAGCCGAAATGGATATTTCCTGTAACCTATGCGGGGGCAAGGGCTGTGGATTCTGTAAATACACCGGCTGGGTTGAAATTCTCGGCTGCGGTATGGTTAATCCCAACGTACTGAAAAATTGCGGTATTGATCCTGAGGTTTACTCAGGGTTTGCATTCGGTATGGGCGTAGAACGCATCACCAACCTGGTTTTCAATGTAAAGGACCTGCGCATGTTCTCCGAAAACGATGTGCGCTTTTTGCAACAGTTTGAATCGGCCTGGCAATAGGTTGTAATATTCTATAATTCGCAGATTTATAAATACATTTACCATTGAAGCCGGGTCGATAAAACGTTCTGGTTTCAATGTTTGTTTTTTATACTGCCTGATAATTTTTATGTTATATAAAGTGGAGCTCTATTTTACACTAATACCAGTCTGTGCAGAAGTAATGGCCCTGTCTTCCCCTGCACTCTCTAATTGAACTTTAAGGGTATAGAAACCGGGGGTTTCAGGCGTTCTGAGCATTAATTCCTGAATATAGCTGTTTGAGATATCTACCTCAATGGGTATAACCAGGGCTGATGAAAGTTCGTTATCCTTTCTTTCCCATATAACAGAAAGGTAATAACCATATTCCCGATTGGAAGGAATCAGCATGGTGGTTGAAATTTCCACAGGCAGGTGGATTATGCCTTTTCTTTTATATGTTTTGTCACTTTTTGCAAGCCTGAGTGATACTGTTTTTGCCGTTAATGCCGTATCCGCTTCCGGGATTGAGTTATCGTTCATGGGAAAATATGTCCCTGGGGCCATGCTGAAATAATGTGAATTAATGTTGCCAAGCGGCTCAACTTCAAACCTCCGGAACAAATAATCGGAACTGTTTAACTTCTTATAATTATCCTCATAGAGATAATCCTCCAGCGTGCAGAGGCTAACTGTCTTTGATGGCCCGTCCAGCGAGGAAAGCAGCATGGTTTCAATTGGATATGACCAGTTTGCCCCCGGTATCAATTCATTGGCAATATTGTAATCGTCAATTACAAACCATTGGCCTTCACAGGCGCTTGCATGTTCCGCCAAACGCATGATCTGGGCTGTTCTGTGGGTATATTTCAGACCCATGTCAGTGATCATCCAAAGCCGCTGAAAAGTCATCAACAGAAAAAGCAAGAATAATGAAAGGGCGACATACCTTTTCATCTGCTCAGTCAACCCAATCATTAAAGGAAACGACACTACAAAAACAACCGGAAACCATACCTGTTCAACATATCTTGAGAGTTCAAACACCCCGGTATTAAGTGCGGAAAGCAACATTACAACAATGATCGACGCAAGATAAAAAGTCAGTTTCAAATAATACTTCCTGAAAATAAACAAAGCAATCACTAAAATTGAAATAAGGATCAAAGTGTAATAGTGCTTTAGCAGGAGGCCGGCAAGTTGAGTAAAAAAACCAAAATTATACTTCCCGTCTTTGAGCCCCTGCAGAATGGCTGCAGATTTTCCGGCCTCATATTCACTGGCTGTTAAGTATTTGAAAAGCAGCAATACCGCTAAAAGAACAACTATCTGTAAGTAAAGCCAAGGACTCCTTTCCCGAAAATCAATGGCGTGAAAGCCTAAAACCATCAACAGCAATACAATGCCCATCGGATGGCTGCTCATGATAAAAAAGGCCAGCGTCAGTAGCAATAAATTATTAAAAAAGCCGGAGCTAGCCGCATATAAGATAACGGCAAACAACACCAGCATAGCAGCGGCATAATAAAGCTCAAACATAGGCACCAGGAATCCTGTTACAGTTCCGGCCAACTGCAAAAGAATCAATAAAACCCCGGCCATTTGATTTTTAAACCTGAAAACAACCAGGTAAAAAATAAGCAAATGAAAAAGCACATGGTTCAATGAATAAAGCAACAAAACGGCCTTGAGTGGAAGTTGAAGTGTAACGCCAATCCACGGCAATACCTGGGAAAAGAAGAGGATAAACCGCCCATGTTCAATCCAGGGCATCCTGCTGTTAATCACCCGCATCAGGTAATAGCCCGAATCGGCCAGCAAGCGTTCCCGGTAAAAAATCACCGAAAGGACAATCAGAACTGCAAAAATGCTCGTTTGGAAAACTAAAAACCAGTTAATCTTTTTTAATCCCATAAAAAGCTCCCTTAATACTTTCAGCCGAAAAAGAAATGCTAAGTTCTTTTGCTGTAAAGGTAAGGCAGGCAACTAAAATAAGACCAGGAATTGAAAATTATCTTTTATTTTACCAGATAAAAGGAATCAGTTTCTTTGATGTTGTGGTATATTCCCTGTAGGCCGGGAATGCGTGTTTCAGGTACTGCTCTTCGATATGAAGTTTAACTATCAGCACAAGGGTAAGCCCGACGACAAGTCCCAGTTTGAGGTAACTGAAATGCCCGAGAACCATTGGCCAGCAGGTAATGAGAATGGCTGTGTACATCGGATGGCGGACAAAACGATAGGGCCCGTGGGCAATCATTTTTCCTCCTGGTTTAACATGTGGGGAAATATTAAAATTACCAATCCGGATAGTATAGATTGAATACAGCCCCAGTGCTATTCCGGTTAGCATAAAAAGAATAACCCAGAGCTTGAGATTCATCAGAGGGCTTATGATTATGATAAGTCCGATAAAAAGAAACTGAAGCAGCACCAGAAGCCAGGCAAGGTATGATTTACGCCGCCCCATGCGGGTTGTGTTGAACATAAAAATAATTTAAATGGGCAATGCGTCTTTTCTTAAAATCTTTAAACAAACAAAAGGGCACTTGGGTTGAAAGTGTCTATAAAATTTATTCCGGATGGTGCCTCATAAAAAACAACAGCGGGTGGCTCAGGAAAATTCCAACCACCCGCTGTTGTGTTATAAAACTAATTCAATCCTTATTTGGCTAGCCTCGCCAGTCTGTTTGATTTCCTGCGCTGAAGCCAGATTTTAAACTCATAAACCATCAGGTACAAAGCCGGTACAAGAACCAGGGTAAGGAAAGTAGCAAAACTGAGTCCGAAAATAATCGACCAGGCCAATGGACCCCAGAACATAACATTGTCGCCACCGATATGAATCTGAGGATTCAGTTGTGTAAACATAGTCACAAAATTCAGGTTGAAGCCAATCGCCAGTGGAACCAGTCCAAGTATGGTTGCCGTTGCCGTGAGAATTACCGGGGTAATACGGGTAAGACCAGCCTGAATAATTGCGTTACGGGTTTTCATTCCACGTTCCTTCAATGTATCTATAAATTCGACAATCAGAATTCCATTCCTCACAACAATTCCTCCAAGCGCCACCACACCAAGTCCTGTCATGATAACAGAAATTGACATATTGAAAATGACAATACCCAGCAACACTCCAATAACACTAAAGATTACCTCACTCAGGATAATGATGGTTTTGCTTATCGAATTAAACTGTGTAATCAGGATAAAGAAAATCAATCCGAGGGCTATCATCATGGCCTTTCCAAGGAAGTCAGAAGTTTCCTTTTGGTCAACCTGTTCGCCGGTCAGTTTGATCTGAACACCCTCATTAACCGGAAAATCTTTGGCCAGCCGCTCAATCTGAGGCACAATCTCATTGGCAGTGTAGCCCGTTAGCACAGCACTCGATATGGTAATAATCCTTTTGAGATCCTGACGTTTGATACCTCCGTATGAATCGGCATACTCTATAGAAGCAACCGATGACAGCGGAATTTGTCGCAGCAAACCTGAGTTCATATCACGATAGGTGATTTTCAGATTAATCAGGTTGTTGATATTTTCACGGGTTGCCTCCGAGTAACGAAGTTGAATTGAATACTCATCTTCATCAACTTTGTACTTAGATACTTCCTTGCCCAACACAGCAGTACGCAATTCCGTGGCTATCTGACCGGTACTGATACCGTATTGATTGGCCCTTTCGCGATCGATGATGATGGCTATCTCAGGTTTGTTATCCTGGAAATCGCTTTTCAGTTCTTCAACCCCGGGAATCTGAATTGAATCAAGATAATTCTGGAATGCAGCTGCATCTTTAATCAGGTCGTCCAGATTTTCGCCGGTTATCTCAATGTTTATCGGTTTGCCGGTGGGAGGTCCTGCACGGTTCTTCTCAGTAGAAATTTCAACCCCGGGAATCCCCTTGACCTCATCCCTGATCTGATCCAGATAATCGTTGGTGTTAATTCCATTGCGGTATTTATATTCAACAAAGTTGACAGTAACCTTCCCTTTTTCGGAACTGATGTTGCGGGCAAAATCCATGTCATCTCCAGCGCCCAGTGCCACATTGGTAATAACCGATTCCACTACAGGATTGTTGTCACCCAGCAAAGCTATAACCTTGCCTTCTACAATCTTTGTTACGGAGTCTGTTACAACCTGATCGGTACCAATCGGCATTTTCACCATAACATTGATGCTGTTTGGCATATTATCTGGGAAGAATACAACCTTGGGTGAACGAATACCAACCAATACAATAGTTACGAAAAAGAGTCCGATAACCATTAATAACAGGTAAAGAGGATTACGTCCGATAATCACAAAGCGCAACTGACGTTCGTACAAGCGCATTAAGAACGGCCATCCTTTTCCCTGCCACCACTTAATATATGGGTTGAGCAGGGTATGGAAGAATAGAATCAATGCAGCCACAAACACCATAAAATTCCCAATACCAAATGCTGTTTCACTTCCATTCGCTGCATAAAAGGCATAACTAACCAATGCAAGCATAATAACTACTATGATCTCAATGGTTACCTTTTTCTTTAGCTTCTGTTTGTCTGGTACATCAAATTCGTGTTTCATGAATGAAATGGCAAACACCGGGTTGATGATATAGGCAACAAACAGGGAAGCAAACAAGGTGAGGATAAGCGTAACCGGTATGTAGAACATGAACTCCCCTACGATACCCGGCCAGAATGCCAGTGGGAAAAACGGAGCAAGTGTCGTGAGCGTACCCGATAAAATAGGCAGAAATACCTCTCCGGCCGCCCGCTTGGCTGCAACAACAATATTCGGCTCATGCTGGTGCGTTCGGTGAATGTTCTCAATGACAACAATTGCATCATCCACAACAATTCCAAGTGCAAAAATAAAACCGAACATTACAATCATGTTCATCGAAAAGCCGATGGCCGGCATGGCCATAAAAGCCACGAACATCGACAGGGGAACAGCCAAAGCCACGAAAAACGCGTTGGTGAAACCCATAAAGAACATGAGAACAATGGTAACTAAAATGAAACCAAAAATAATGGTATTGTTCAGTTCTTCAAGTGTATTTCTTGTATAACGCGATTGTTCACCCGATTTGGTAACGGTTACATCTGACGGAAACTCTTTGTTGATCAATTCATTGTCCAGAATGTCCTTAATCTTATCTGAGGCTTCGAGCAGGTTTTTACCGCTCTTTTTCACAACATTTAAAGTAATAACATTATCACCGTTCAGACGCGAAAAGCTTTCCTGCTCTTTAAAAGTGTCCTTGACTTCAGCTACATCTTTCAGGTAAACCAACGCACCACTGGAGGAATGGATAATAATATTCTCTATCACCTCCATGTTGTCAAACTGGCCCTGTACTCTGATTGACCGCTTCATGCCGCTTGTACTGATATTTCCTGCCGATATGGTCAGGTTCTCAGAAGAAACAGCCCTTTCAATATCGGAAAGGGTCACACTGGCAGCCTGGGCTTTGTACAAATCCACATTGATCTGTATTTCCCGCTCAAGCGCGCCCACAATATCTACCCTGGTTATCTCGGTAAGAGATTCAATTTTATCCTGGGCAATTTCCGCGTATCTCTTTAACTGGTCAAGATCATATTCCCCGGAAATCTGAATGTAAACAATAGGAATCTCCGAAAAGTCTATGTCCATTACATTCGGATCATCCAGAAGATTGTTAGGCAGATCTGATTTACTCTTATCTACCGCGTCTTTTACCCTTTGTTTGGCTTCAGGTACTTCAACATCAGTGTTAAACTCAATTGCAATTGAGGAAAAATCCTGCAGCGAATTGCTGGTGATCTTTTTAACTCCGTTGATTCCTTTCAGTTGCTTTTCGATTGGTCTGGTTACCAGGTTCTCCATGTCCTCGGGCGATGTTCCCGGGTAAATGGTATTAACCAGTATGGTTGGGATAACGATTTCCGGAAACTGCTCCTTTGGAATGCTGCGGTAGCTGGAAATCCCCAACAGGGTTATAAAGGCAGTCAGCACATAGATGCTGGTTTTATTATCAATAGCCCAGCTTGTGGCAAAAAACTCCTTGATTTGATTAACTTTCTTATTCATATCTCGCTTGGATTTTGTTATTTGCCCGCTTTATTTGCTGACCTTTATTAACTGGCCATCCATAAGACTATTATAACCGGTTGTTATAACTTTATCGCTCTGGGCTATCCCACTGGTTATTTCAGCCATTCCGTTGTAGGTATTGCCAACTGTAACTATCTGTCTGCGGGAAACAAGCTTGCCTTTTTCTTCTTTGGCTACATAAACATACTTTCCTGAAGATGACTCTCTGACTAATGAAACCGGAACAACAAAGGCTGAAGGATTGGTGTAATCATTGATTTTAACAACCGCCATCATGTTTGCCCTGTATTCAACCTTGCTTGATCCAAGTCTGATTTCTGTCAGGAAAGTACGGTTTACCGGATTTATATATTTACTGGTGAAATGAATTTTCCCATTAATATCCGCATCAAAGTCAGGGAATGATACGATAACATCGTTGCCAACCTTAATTTTAGAAGCATAGGCCTCAGAAATCTCCGCAACAATTTTAACAGTTGAAAAATTCACCACCCTTATTGCCGGAAGTCCCGGAGAAGCCATCTGTCCCACTTTCAGGTTTACTTCCTCTACTGTTCCATTGATGGGTGATTTAATCCTCGACATCTCCAACTGGTCGTTGAGGGTTGCCAGGTTTGATTCAAGGCTCTCCTTGTTATTTTTTGCCGACAAATACTGTACTTCACTGCCAATCTGCTGATCCCACAATGCTTTCTGTTTATTGTAAAGACTGGTGGCAAATGAAAGTTGTGTTTTCACACTTTCAATCTGCTGCCTTAAAACAC
>JAAXUD010000393.1 GCA_013336205.1 Lentimicrobium sp.
CAGGTAAGGTCGTGGGTTATAATGATTGAGCTGGTATTGTATTGCTGCTGAACTTCGTTGATAAGCTCAATAATCTCGGCACTGGTAACCGGGTCGAGGCCCGAAGTTGGTTCGTCGTACAGCATGATTTCGGGCTTAAGTATAAGAGTGCGCGCGATGCCGATTCGCTTGCGTTGTCCGCCTGAGAGGTCCGAGGGCAACTGGTTTATTTTATCTTTTAATCCAACTGCTTCCAGCACTTCTTCAACCGCATTTTTAACATCGTTTTTGTCCGGGTTTTTTCTATTCATGATCAATGGAAAGGCCAGGTTCTGATATACATTCATGCTGTCGTACAAGGCACTGCTTTGGAACGAAAATCCAATCCGCAGACGCAGGGCATCCAGCTCTTTTCGTTCAAGTTCATCCACATGTTCGCCGAGCACCAGTACTTCCCCCTTATCGGGTTTCAATAAGCCAACTAATATTTTTATCAAAACCGATTTACCGGTACCCGATTTACCTAGTACGGCGACATTCTCGCCTTTGAACAGTTGAAAATCAATGCCTCTTAATACATCCAGGTCACCAAACGACTTAAACAGGCCGCGGATCGAAATAACCGGCTCATCGTAATTTATGCTGTTTTGTTTCAGTTCTTCCATCGCTTAAAAATATCGTATCCAGTTGGCTATCTGAACAATTACAAGTTCTTCCAGAAATATCAGGAACATTGAAAGTACGACTGCCTGGTTTGCAGCCTTACCAACGCCACGGGTTCCTTGTGAGGCATTAAACCCTTTATACGCACCTACAATACCAATGGTAAATCCGTAGATGAGTGCTTTAGAAACAGAGGTAAATATGTCGAGGAAACTGATGCTGGCAAATGCGCTTTGATAAAAAGCGATCAGGCTGATGGCTTCCTCGCTGCGAACATTCACATAAGAGCCATAAAGCCCTACAAAACTGCAATACAATGATAGTATGGGAATGGTGATGGTGGTTGCCAGTACGCGCGTTACAACAAGGTACTTAAACGGATTAATTGCCGATACTTCCATGGCATCTATCTGTTCCGTAACTTTCATCGAGCCAAGTTCGGCCCCTATGCCTGAACCGACTTTACCGGCACAAATAAGGGCGGTCACCAATGGGCCCAAAGCTCTCACAATAGCGATTCCAATTAAAGAAGGAAGCCAGGAGGCTGCGCCAAAATCTTCCAGCGAAGGTCGCGACTGTTTTGTAAAAACCACGCCGACAATAAACCCGGTCAGCGTAATTAACGGAAGAGACTTTATCCCGACTTCGAAGCTCTGGTTAACGACTTCGCGAAAGTGAAAAGGCCTTTTAAATGCTTCTTTAAAAAAAAGGGCAGTAAAACTATACGCGCTTTGCACGCCTGTAAAATACTGATCGATTCCTTTCGAAAACAGGTATTTCCTGTTCTTAAAAATTGCCATGTAGCATTCAGGTATTGAAAAAGTGACTGTGAATATAAAACCCAAAAAAGTGAAACACTGCTGAACTACTCAATAATGAATTGTGACCCGGCATTAGAAAATTAAAAGGACCTGATGCCGGTAAATTAGAAAACAAAGGTGATAAGATACAGCGCCGGACGTGTTATATAACTCTGGGAATAAATTACATAATTCACACCTATTCAAATGCGAATGTTATTGGCATCCGGACAGAAATTAATTGCGCAACTTCTTAAACTGATTAACCTGAACTATTCACAAACTTAGTGAGCTCTTTGAGTCTATAGTCTTCGCTGCATAAAGAAGATTTGCCACCAAGGCACGAAAACACCAGGATTCACTGAGATAATTTTAAGTCGTACCTTTTCATGAATAATTCAGTTTAAATGATTCACACATAAATAAGCTGCTGACCAATAAATATCCAAAACAGGACTGCGTACCTGAAATTAAAAAAGGAAGACCGTCACTTTGCTAAGCGACGGTCTTCCTTGTAGAAGAATAACTAATTGTTAAAACCGGTATCCAAGAGAAAGACCAAATCCGGTATTTTTCACAGATGACTCATCGTCAGTCAGGATTTTATATTCAGGGTTAATTTTAACCATTCCCAATTGCGTATTAAACTGGGCAAATAAACCTCCGGCTGTTTCATATCCGGCAAAAATATTACCTCCTACATCAAATGCCTTGTAATAAGGGACTGTCTGGTTGTCAGATGTCTCTACAACATTTACGAATTCGATGTCCTGATCCAGTGATAAATCACCGCCTTCGGTTACTACATTGCCACTAATTCCGTAGCCAATATAGGGGCCGAATCCAAGCATAAAGAATCCGTTTCCCAGTTGTGCCTTGTAAACCAGGTTCAAAGGCATTTCGATGTATGAAAGTTTGGTTGTACTTATAATGTTGACACCCAGGACAGAATATTCATTCTTAGCTCCTTTGGTTGAAAAAAGCAGGCCCGGTTGAAAATAGAATTGCGGGGCTATAGGGATCTGAACATTAACTCCGGCGTGAAAACCAACAATCATGTCATTGGTTAGCTTGTCGCCATTCATATCTTTACCATTCAGATTCTGGAAATTTACACCTCCCAGCAATCCGAAGGACAATTTATCAGTGCTTTGGGCAGATGCAATGGTCCCGGTAAGTATCAGCATCATTATTAAAGACAAAAATCTAGTTTTCATTTTGGTTATTTTAAGTTATGTGATTAAATTTAATTGGCAGCTTGTCTTTCGGCATCAGCTTTCATTTTTTCATTGGCAGTAATCAGAAACTCAACCCTGCGGTTTTGAGTCTGGCCATTCTTTGTATCGTTGCTGTATTTGGGCACACTTTCACCAAGTCCTTTGATGGTTGTACGGGCATTACTAATGCCATTGTAGGTTAAATATTCAGACACTGAAGAAGCACGTTTCACTGATAAGTTCATATTATATGCTTCACTCCCTTTGCTATCGGTATGTCCCTGAACTTCAATATCCGTTTCAGGATAAGTATTCAAAACTGTGACCAGTTTATCAAGGCTTGATTTTGCATCACCCGAGAGGCCTGATTTGTCAAAGCCAAACAGAACAGCGCTGCTGAATTCAACAACGATGCCTTCTCCAACGCGCTCAACCTTTGCATCGGGCACGGTATTCTTAATTTCTTCGGCCTGTTTGTCCATCTGATGACCGATTACAGCACCGGTAGCACCTCCGACAGTGGCTCCTATAATAGCGCCCAGGGCTGTATTCCCTGATGCTTTTCCAATCACGGCGCCCATGGCACCCCCGGCAACAACTCCTACAGCACCGCCTTTCTGGGTTTTGTTAAAAGATGAACAACCCGAAATCAGCAGCGCAGCACATGCTACCATAATCATACTCATTTGCAATTTTTTCATGACAATTTTATTTAATTGTTAACTATTGATTAACTGATATTCTTTCGCCGGCATACTTTCAGATTTATTAACAGAGCAAAAAACTCAATACAAATTATCTTTTTGCAGCAGGCTGTTCGTCAATTATTTCAACAGGGCAAAGATCCCCGCATATTTCCTCCCGGGTGTTACAAAACTTTGAAAATTAATTACATCATTCACACATTTAGCACTTTACATTATATAAACGATAGTCGGGAATAGGAATCAGGGCATGTGTGAATGATATAAGTCTTATAATTTATTGTGTAACTATTCCGGATACAATGGGGTGTTCTTTGCTCCGTGAAAAACTTATCACTTATTAAAAAACGAAAACATGAAACTAAAACGACCAGGATTCCGGATGACTACATTCGTAGCATTCCTTTCCATTGCAACACTCCTCGCTGGTTGCAAAAAAGACGATTATGTTGAAAATGTAGGAGTGTGCCCAGTTGTACAATCCACAAACCCATCCAATGGAGCTACCAATGTACCG
>JAAXUD010000910.1 GCA_013336205.1 Lentimicrobium sp.
AGCAAAACAAAGGGTCGGACAACTTTGTGTTGAAATTAACGGGCATAATTACAGGTATTATCAGCTTGCCACACCAACAATCAGCGATTTCGAATTCGACCAATTGCTTAAAGAACTCGAAAGTCTTGAAAAAGAGTATCCTGAGTTTTTGAGCCCCAACAGTCCTACCCAGCGGGTTGGCGGAGGGATTACCCGCGAATTTGAGACTGTGTTTCACCGCTATCCGATGCTCTCTCTTGAAAACACATATTCAGAAGGAGAACTCCGTGATTTTGATGGCAGGGTATCCAGACTTTTACAGGAGCCTTACGAATATGTTTGTGAACTCAAGATTGATGGTGTATCAATAAGCCTGATATACAAAAATGGCATTCTTGAGCGTTCTATTACCCGTGGCGATGGTGTAAGGGGCGATGATGTAACAACTAACGTAAAAACCATCCGGACAATCCCTTTGAAACTTGAAACAGGAAACTATCCCGCTGAATTTGAAGTCAGGGGCGAGATCTTTATGCCCGGCGCTGGTTTCGAAAAGATGAACAGGCAACGTGAAGAGGAAGGTGAAAATAGTTTTGCCAACCCCAGAAATGCTACTGCTGGAACTTTGAAGATGCTGGATTCTGGCTTAGTGGCAAAACGACCGCTTGATTCATATGTTTATTATCTGCTGAGTGACGAATCCATTGGAGAGTCTCATTACGAAAGGCTTGCACTGCTAAAATCCTGGGGTTTTAAAGTAAATGACATTAAAGCCCGTTGTTCTTCTATCGATCAGGTACTTGAGTTTATTAATGAAGTAGACCGGGAACGGACTCAACTGCCTTACGATATTGATGGTGTTGTGATTAAAGTTAATTCAATAGAGCAACAGGAGAAACTCAGCAATACTGCCAAATCTCCCCGCTGGGCTATTGCCTATAAATTTAAAGCCGAAGAAGCCAGAACTAAATTATTATCAATTGATTACCAGGTTGGCAGAACCGGGGCGGTGACACCTGTCGCCAACCTTGAACCGGTTTTTTTAGCAGGTACTACAGTTAAAAGAGCTACACTTCACAATGCCGATGTCATGACAGCCCTGGATATAAGGCTGGGCGATTATGTGTTCATTGAAAAGGGTGGTGAAATTATTCCAAAAATAAAAGCGGTTGACTTAAGCTCCCGCTCTTCCTCTTCTGCTGAAATCGAATTCATTAAATTTTGCCCGGAATGTAATACGCTTCTGCAACGCAGCGATGGAGAAGCGGCCTGGTATTGCCCCAACGAAAGTAGTTGTCCACCGCAGATTAAAGGCAGGCTTGTTCATTTTATCAGCCGAAAGGCTATGAATATTGACAGTCTGGGGGAAGGCAAGATTGAAATGCTGTTCGACAATGGCCTGGTTAAATCCCTCGCTGATTTATACGACCTGACCTACGATAAACTGATAAACCTGGAAAAGGTTGTTTCTGCGCTTGACAAAAAGGATAAAAAGATTGGCTTCAGGGAGAAATCAGTTAGTAATATTCTTTCAGGGATAGAGAAATCAAAA
>JAAXUD010000394.1 GCA_013336205.1 Lentimicrobium sp.
TCCATATTTTTCACTTTTCAGATTCCGTGTCTGATGACAGATCGCCACTGCTGTAAACAACATACTTAACCTGATTTCAGGCTTTAACGGATGGCTTATAAAAGGTCGCTTCAGAAATTCAGGCCTTATAATCAAGCCTTTAAGTATCCCGGAAACCAATAAACATTGGCTGGAATCGACAATAACGCTGTTCTCAGGCATAATCAGCCGGCTTTGAATTTGATTGATTCAGATCGTGATACTTGTTTTGGGCCTTTCATAATTTTTTGTTTTTTCAGAACACAGCAAAGGGTCTATTCAAAAATCATCTTCATTTCAACCCGCCTGTTTTTTTGCCGGCCAGCTGCTGTTTTGTTGTCAGCGATTGGCTTTTCCTGCCCGAACCATTCTGCACGTATCCTGAATTCCATAACACCCTGCTTGATTAAATAGTCCTTTACTGCCTGAACCCTGTTTTTCGATAATTCCATGTTCTTATCGGGCGATCCTGTATTGTCTGTATGTCCAGAAAGCACTACTTTCCACATTTTCCTGAGGACCATTAGTTCAGCCAGTTCATTCAGGGAAGAGAATGAGGAGGATTTAATAATGGATTTTCCTGATTCAAATTCCAGATTTGAAAATGCCTTATCAATAATTTCTATTTCTTCTTTTTGAATGGGAGGACAGCCTTTGTTTTCCACAACACCGGGAGTTTCAGGGCAGAGGTCATACTTGTCGGAAATTCCGTCACCGTCTGTATCCGGGCAACCGCGCAACTCAATCGTACCGGCTAATGTCGGACAATCATCTTCATTGTCAGGTATTCCGTCATTATCACTGTCTGCAAATGGACAACCCAGGAATTCAGTTTTTCCTGGTATATCCGGACATAAGTCTGTTTTGTCAGGTATTCCATCGCCATCGCGATCCGGACATCCCCTGAGGGTAGCTGAACCTGCCTGATCCGGGCATTCATCTTCAAAATCGACGATACCATCTTCATCCGAATCCGGACAGCCTTCATGCAAAGGAGTACCGGCATGGTCAGGGCAGCGGTCGTTTTTATCAGTGATTCCGTCGCCATCCCTGTCCGGGCAACCATTCAATGCCGCTATGCCCGGATCGTAGGGGCACTCATCCTTTTGATCGGTAATTCCATCCCCATCTGCATCAGGACATCCCTGTAACTGATAAATACCTGCACTTTCAGGGCAAATATCAAGTTTATTACTTACTCCGTCATGGTCATCGTCCCTTCTCTCACTTCTGAAAATAGGAAATTTCACCATTAAATATGCATCTGTAGAATAGATTTTATCCGAAAATAAACTGGATATCAGGCTATTTGACCCAATCCAGAAAAAGCCAAGTCTTAATCCTATACCAGCTCTAAAATGGTTTAACTCATCCAGCTGCATCGGCAATGAAACTCCAATATTTTTTCTATCGTATCTGGGAGTAAGGTTGAGGGTAGAATAATTGTGATTTTTCGAGTAAATGCTTTTCTCTTTTCTGAATGCGATAAAAGGACTGAAATTCAGATAAAAATCAGGAGCAAAATTAT
This sequence comes from Lentimicrobium sp., assembly GCA_013336205.1. Classification (GTDB taxonomy): domain Bacteria; phylum Bacteroidota; class Bacteroidia; order Bacteroidales; family Lentimicrobiaceae; genus Lentimicrobium. Next base: position 1,547 of record JAAXUD010000394.1, read on the forward strand.
AATCTATCTGTATGCTCATGGCTGTTGGTAGACTCATCTGATACTCCGTTTCGCCATCATCAATGATTTCAAAGCGGCTAGTAATGGTGTCATATAATTCTTCAAGGTTATCAATTTCAAGATTGGATATATCCCAGTTTCTCACATCGGCTATAAAATCTGTACTATAAATGCTCTTTTTATAGCTGACTTTTCCTAAATCCAGCAGGGATATGCCTACCCGGAGTAAATACTTGTCCCGATCAGGACGCATTAGGTTTTCGCGTCCATCCATAACATATTGATATTTCTTAAAGTTAGGACGATATTCATAAACAAATCCCAGATCAAGCCCAAATCCGGGATCAGAGGTCAGTTTAAAAGGAATAAATTCTTCTTCATCAAAATTGCTCGATAACGCAAAATTAACTTTCGATTGAAATAACGATAAGGTGTCTGAACCATCAAAACGATAATTGAGTTCACTCACATAGGCATAACCTGAAGCCATTCTTTGAAGAAACTTAAGTGTTAAACCTCCTTTTAGAAAGTGCTTACCTGAATTCAACAGAACATTTGCGTAGGTCAGACCAAATTCAGTCCAGTAATTGCCCTGATAACTAAGGTTGGCATTGGTTAAATCTTTATAGAGTAAAGGTTCAAAATCGAATCCTTCGAAAGCTAATTTTGCAAATTCTTCCGTTATATTATCAACATTAAAAAAGCCCCTTACCCTGGAGGAGAAAGCAATGGAACTATTCTCAGATAAATTTATCATGAATGAAGGCAGGAATACGCTTTGTGCGGTTAAACCTGATTTGTCATTGCCATCCAGATTCTCAAAAATGTATTTTTCCCTGAAGCCCTCTGTTCCCCATAAGGAAGGGTTGAAATATGCTTCTCTCTTGATCGCAAGATAATTATTACTAACAGCGGCATTGAAGCCAAAGAAAACCATATCGAAACGGTATCTGGAGTCGGCAATAGACGCAGGTTGAAGCACCAGGCCACTAACACCCGCATAATTACTCTGGGCAAATGGCATAAACTCCTGACTGCAGGTAATTTGTGAATTCAGGAAAAAAAGTATACTGAAAATGCAGGCTAGGTAAATATTCCTCATCATATCTCAGGTTTATAATTATTATTTACTCAAATATAGCGCAAAATATTAGTAATACAATCTGAGAAATCAGTGAAAAAATAATAATTGTTTTTATCCACGCGCGATTAAAATTATTGCAAAAATTGCGGTTATAATTCCAATTTTATTGACCAGATTCAATTTCTCTCTGAATATAAAGAATCCAACCAACGCTGAAATGGTCACAACACTAATATTTAATAAAGGAATAAATAATGATACTTCCATAACAGCAAGACCTCTTAACAGGTAATAAGTTGAAAACCAGTTTAAAAGACCAAGTAAAATTCCTGCCCCAATGTCTTTGAGGCACACTCGTTTTTGTCTGGAAAAGTGCCTGTATAACAAAGCAGGAATTCCAATTAAAAAACCGAACATAAATGCAGTGGCCGCATATCTTATTTGTTCTTTGTCATTAGCTTCTCCGATAAAATAGTACTGCGTAACTTTAAGAATTATATCATTCAGCCCCATCAGAATAAACACCGACAAAGGCAAAATCAAAAGAGACAGGGAAGGGCGATCAAGTTTTCCTTTCCTGAAAGTAAGATAAAATGCCAATATTGCCAACACGATTCCTGAAATCTTAACAATCCCGGCACTGTCTCCGAAATGAAAAATTCCAAATAAAACCGAGGTTATAACAGCCATGCGGCTACTGATGGCAGTTATCGCTATTCCAGCCTTTTGGGCTGATAATGAGAATAATACAAAACTAATGATCAGCGTCAGGCCTGTTAAAGCTGACATTAAAAACCAGTTTGATGAAATGATGCCTGGAGCACTAACATCCCAGTCTATATAATTGTAGCCAAATGCAGCGCCCACAATATAATTTACAGTTATTGCTGTGAAACTGTCGATTCCAAATTTCTCAAAAATCTTAAAACTAATGAGTATTAGAGAGGAGGCTGTAACTGCAAACAATAGAAAATTCATCTGAATGTTTTTTCGGATTAAGAAAGCCTGAAGGCGTGCAAAATAACTGTTTTATTTGATAATTTTTAACATAACAGGAATTTCAGAAAAAGAATTTGAGAAAAGCAGGGTTTCAAAATCTTTGAAATTGTGGATTTTATTTCCGGCATAAGGACTATAACAAATGATGTTTATTCCCACTTTACAATCAATACTCAATTTTAAGAAATGGGATGATTTCTCAAGAAGCAGCCTTCCCAAAGAACAGTAATCGCGCAGATGTAAT
>JAAXUD010000395.1 GCA_013336205.1 Lentimicrobium sp.
TAGCAATGATTACCAGGGCTGTTGTTATAAATTGTTTCATTAATTATTCAGTTTTTCTTTGTTAACTTAAGGTTTCAAAGGTTCAAGAGGCAAGTTGGCAATAGGCAAAAGGCAGTTGGCAAAAAGTAAAGCTCAAAGCTCAAAGTTTAAAGTTTAAAGCCTGCCTGTTTACCTGGGCAACCAAGCTTGCTCTTGTCGAAGGGCGACATTCCTCATTCGTCATTCGTCATTCGTAATTCGTAATTCAATTTGATTCAAAAGGCAAATTGGCAGTTGGCAAAAGGCAGTTGGCAAAAAAGCTCAGGAGTTCAAAGTGCTTCGCGCGTTCAATTGTTCAATTCTTATTACATTAATTTTTCATTCGTAATTCGTAATTCTTAATTCTTAATTCGTAATTCGTAATTCGTAATTCTATTTTAATTCTCGTGTCAGGTTGTTCTTCTTTTCAACCCGCGTTTTTCTATTTAAACCTAACAGTTTAGCCTTCGACAAAAAGCTCAGGCACCAAAAGAAAACCTGTTAGGTTGTTCTTCTTTTCTCACTTCTCATCTCTCAGTCCCTCAGTCCCTCAGTCCCTCAGTCCTCTATTCCTGCGGAATATTCCAGATCATCATGTGGTTTCCGAAAGTGGCCAGTAATGATTGGTCGTCGGGCATAAAACTGATAAACACCCGGCCATCTGAAGGAAAATCAAGTTTATCAATACCTTCCATCACGCGGGTGCTCATTTCAAATCGTTGCAGTGCCTGCCCCGTTTCAAAATCGTGAATGCGCAATTCGGGAAATTTCCCCCAGCTTACCACGCCCATAAATTTACCATTATTGCTCAGTGTGAAGTCAGGCTCGTAAATGGAATTGGACGGGAATACGGTACGAGTGCTCTGAAAATTAACGGCATCAATCACATTGATAAAATTCTGGCGACCTGAGGTTGCGGTGGTTGCTTTTGTATGCGGTATGCTCAGGCAGAAAAGATAGCGTCCATCGTCTGACCAGTCGAGCCGGTAGATGTTATCGTAGTATTCATTCACAGTATTGATCAGTTTAAAATCAGCGGTGCTGTAAAATGATACAACCTGCTTATAGGCTTTCACGAACTTCAGTCCTTTTTTGTTCTTTTTAAACTGTGGATCGGAACTCAGAAACTTATCACCGGGTTTCTCTGAAACGGCAATGGTTTTACCATCCGGACTGATGCTCAGACTGTTGGTGGCATCGCCGACAGAAAACGAACGTTCCACCTTTCCGTTCGAAAGATTTCTGAATTCAATGGTGTTGCCTGTTAACGCGATGGCAGACTGCTCATCGGGAGAGATTTTTACATCATGGTATTTGTCGAGCCGCAGCACACTGCGACCTGTGGTGGCATCTACAATCTCAAAGGTGACTTCCCTGTCTTTATTTTTTGAGAAATCGTGATAGTAAAGCTGCTGCAATAAAACATACTTCCCACCTGCCGACCAGCTTACCCTGGATCCTGCATACCAGTTTCCAACATCAAACTTATTGATAACCTTTCGGTTAACATAGTCAATAATATAAAGCGGATAACTCTGTGTGGCAGCTACTGCAATAAATTTGCGGTCGGGCGACATGGCCATACCCGACTGTATATATTTATCGCCGGTGGCATTAAACCTTTCATATTCCGCATTTATTTTCTGGGCTTTTGCATTCATCAGGCCAAAGAGACAAGTGAAAACAACTATAAATACTAAAATATTGATGGCGGTCGTTTTGATCATAAACCCTGTTTTTAATTTTGCCGGAATTAATTTTTATTAACAGCTAAATTAGGCCAGATGTTTACCTGATGTAATACCTACAAATACGTAGATTTACTTTTGAGCACCCGATATACCGGATAAATTATTGCAGGATCAGGAAAATTCAAACTCCATTGAATTGCAAGCCTTAAAAATAAATATTCTTATTTAATTGATATAGTGATATTTACAAAATCAAGCCTCTGTATCTTTATAATAAATCCGGGTATATGCCCAACCAATCACCACAGGCCCGGCAAAAAAAATATCCGTATCAGTAGGTATAAAAATCCTTAATGATACGGATAATAATCCCCGGAAACGGGGATGATCAGATTCTGTAACTCAGAACCTTGCCCTCAGCGTTAGTATAAAATTTCTGCCGGGAGCACTGATTCCGGATGCATATGGCCTGTAGAGTTGATCGGTTATGTTCTCGATACCTGCATTCACGGTAAATGTTTTGTTCACAAACCAGGCAGCCTTAAAGTTGAGGGTGTACCAACCCGGTACAAAAGGTAAACCATTCTCATCTTTGGCATAAGGAGTTGCATCGGCACGTTCAGAGAGCGGCATATCTTCCGCGCTCATTTCCGAGTTATAATCGGCATACACATCAAAACGCAGCCTGTGCATTTCATAGGTTACATGGGTGCTTCCGAAGAAAGGCACTGCATGGCGCAGCGGATAATACTTCAGGCTGTCTTCACTCTGCTCCTCCCCTTTCTGGTAGTTGAAAGTACTTCTGATCCCAAAGCCTTTTCCAAGGCTCACCTCAACGCCAGCCTGAATACCGGCAACCCATGCCTTTGTGATGTTCTGTATTGCCTGCACACGACTCATGTCACCATCATAGAGAATACTATCCCGGCCATTGTAACTGAAATCGCGTCGCGCCAGCGCATTATCCAGCAAGGTATAGTAAACACTGAGATCAGCTTTTACACGTTTGCCAAACACAACCGCTGTTCCGGCCTCGGCATTCCAGGCGTATTCGGGTTTCAGGTTATCGTTAGGCACCACAACCGTACCAGGCTCAGAATCAAATACCTTACCCATATCGTCGATGTTGGGCGACCTGAAACCGCTTGAAAGATTGGTGTAATACTGCCAGTTCTGCGAAGGCGCATACGTAAGTCCGACACTTCCGTTCAGTGCGCCATTGGCCAGTGATGCACTGGCAAACGGGAACGGGAACATGGTGGTATCAAATTCAGCGTCGAGCGCGATGTAGCTGTAACGCAGCCCGGCATTCAGCACCCACCTGGGGTCAAATTTCCATTTCATGTTGGTATAAACCGCATACGATTGCCAGGTTGAACCATCCGGATAACGTGTATTGGTTGGCGTAACCGTACCATCAAAAATATTTACCCGGTCGGCTTCCGAACCTACTTTATTGTAAACCACCTCGGCACCATAGAAGAGGGAGATTTCCCCATTGATCCTTTTGTCGAGGTCCATATTCAGCGAGAACGCATTTACCTTTTCATACTGACTGCGCAGCCGCGCGTTGTTCATTTTCCGGTCGTGGCGGCTCTCTTCATAGAGTTGATGAGCCGCTACAATTCTGACTGCATCGGCCAGTTTACCCTGACTGGTATATTTTGCTTCCAGTCGGTTCATCATCCATTTTTGCGGCCCATAGTACCATTCGGCATTTACAAGTTTCCCTTCGTCGTCGGCCAGGTAAAGCCTGTCGTAACGGGGTGCATCCGATGTTTCGGAATAATAGAACCCATAATCGAAAAACCACTTTTCGGATGGCCTGAAGCTTATCCTTTGCAGTGCATTAAACTGGCTGTAGGCCGAATAGATCATTTTTTGCGGATCCTCGTTGATCACTTCAATGTCCTCACCATCAACAGTTTTCTGATAGGTTGGCCTCAGGAAGTATTCGTTTCCGTTTGAGCCTGCCTTCAGGTCATCGTAATCAGACCAGGTAAGACTGGTGGTGAATGCCCAGCGTTTCAGTCCGGCATTGAAGTCGAGATGGCCGGTTTTTTCAAGGTTGGCCGATGAGAACCTTCCGAACACATTTCCGCTCAGTATGGCCTTTCCATTGTCTGAAAACTTAGGTTTCAAAGTATGAAAGTCCATT
>JAAXUD010000396.1 GCA_013336205.1 Lentimicrobium sp.
GTTCCACGACCGGTGATTGAGAATACGTCCTCAACCGGCATAAGGAAAGGTTTGTCAATATCACGTGGAGGTAATGGAATCCATGTATCAACTGCATCCATGAGTTCGATAATTTTCTCAACCCATACAGGCTCCTTGTTCAATCCACCTAAGGCAGAACCCTGGATAACCGGTGAATTGTCACCATCAAAACCATAGAATGTAAGCAGTTCGCGGATTTCCATCTCTACGAGCTCAAGAAGTTCAGGATCATCAACAAGGTCAACCTTGTTCATGAAAACCACCAAACGGGGAACACCAACCTGGCGAGCCAAAAGGATGTGCTCACGTGTCTGAGGCATAGGACCGTCAGTAGCAGCAACTACAAGAATAGCACCGTCCATCTGGGCAGCACCTGTAACCATGTTTTTAACGTAGTCAGCGTGACCCGGGCAGTCAACATGAGCATAGTGACGATTTAAAGTCTGATACTCAATGTGCGCGGTATTAATAGTAATACCTCTTTCTTTTTCTTCCGGAGCATTGTCAATCGAATCGAATGACCTGAATACTGACCAACCCTTTTCAGCAAGACAAAGGGTTATAGCAGCGGTTAAAGTGGTCTTACCATGGTCAACGTGACCGATGGTACCAACGTTAACGTGCGGTTTGGAACGATCGAATTTTTCTTTTGCCATATTAAATAATTGTTGTGTTAATTGTTGTAAATTATTGAAACTACTGTTAGTACAATAAAATCTGAGCCAATGACGAGAGTTGAACTCGTGACCCCTTCCTTACCAAGGAAGTGCTCTACCACTGAGCTACATCGGCTTAATCCGTCAAAAACAACCGCCGGAAAATTCCGCGGCTGAGTGTTAAGCATACGAGCGGAAGACGGGGCTCGAACCCGCCACCTATAGCTTGGAAGGCTATCGCTCTACCAAATGAGCTACTTCCGCGAATACATAAGTAAAATGGGATTGCTACTTATTGTATAATATTGTGGGGGGAGGAGGATTCGAACCTCCGAAGGCTGTGCCAACAGATTTACAGTCTGCCCCATTTGACCGCTCTGGTATCCCCCCAGTATTATTATTTCACTATTTAAAAGAACTGAGCCGATGGAGGGATTCGAACCCCCGACCAGCTGATTACAAATCAGCTGCTCTGGCCAACTGAGCTACATCGGCGTGATGTCAGCACACCAGGTGTACTATGCTCCTTTTTTTTTCTGCCTGTAAAGTAAAAATGCAAGTGTATTACAAAAATTTCCTTACTCTAACCGGCTTTCGATGAACTATCAGTACTGCCTTAAAAAAATGCAGTCCTTCTTTTTAAAAGGACTGCAAATGTATAAACTATTTTGACATCAACAAATACTTTTCAGTTTTTTTTTGCTGATTGGGTAAATTTATTTTCTGAGCTTCTCCTTATGTTTATCCAATTGCTTACGCAGAGCGTCAACAGCGGTATCTGTAGCTTCCTCAAATGTAGCACTTTGCTTCTTGGCAAACAGGTCATTTCCCTTTATCAAAAGCCGGATTTCAGCAACTTTATTTTCTTGTGATTCTGTATTTTCAACCTTAAGTGTTACTTCACTTCCAATAATTCCATCGTAAACTCCCGACAATTTTTCCACTTTCTCACTTATAAAGGATTCCAGTTTTTTGTCTGTTTTGAATTTTACAGCATTGATGCTAACTTTCATAGGTCCTCCGTTTTTATGCCCTTGGATGGGCGAGTTTGTATATAGATTTAAGTTTTTCGATACTGTTGTGCGTATAAACCTGGGTCGCTGCAAGGTTTGCATGCCCCAGAATCTCCTTTATCGCATTCAGATCAGCGCCTTCGTTAAGCATGTGTGTGGCAAATGTATGCCTGAGCACATGTGGACTCTTTACACCCTTAACTCCGGCAAGCGTTAAATAATGCTTTACTTTACGGTAAATAAACACCGGATATGCTTTTTTTCCCTGATCGGTGACAATTATTTCCAAAATACCCGGGTTCACAATGCCTGCACGCGAAAGCAGGTATTCATCAATCAGTTTTATCAACTGCCTGGTTACCGGAATAATCCGCTGCTTATTTCTCTTTCCGGTTACTTTAATGGTCATTGCACTGCGATCTACATCCTGGAGCCTCAGGTTAATCAATTCTGAAAGCCTTATTCCGGTACAATAAAGAATTTCAAGAACCAGCAGGTCCCTGCGCATTGAAAATGAATCTTCGGCATGATTTGTATGAAATACTGATTCCATTTCAGTGACGGATGCAAAAACCGGAAGTCTTGAAGGTATAGAAAGTGAAACCGCTTTACTGACAGGATTGTCATTGATAAGCCCTTCTCTTAAAAGAAACCGGAAATATGCCTTGAGTGTTGAAAGTTTCCGGTTTACACTACGGGAAGTCAGGCCACTGTCTATTAAAGAAGCCAGCCATGACCGAACCATACTATGGGTAATCTCACTATTGGAGGAAATTCCATAGCTCGAACTGATATATTCGCCAAACTGGGCCAGGTCTGATTTATAAGCAGCAACTGTATGAGCAGAGTAGCGTTTCCCGAGTTGTATATATTGATAGAATGAGTCTCTTATCATGCAAATGGATAAAAAAAGAAGAAAACCTTGTATCCCATCTCAAATAAAGTCTAAATGTAAGACTTATTTTTGGGAACACAAAATTTTCTTCCTTAAATCGCACTTAAAAAAGGCGGACTAATTCTCTTCGGCCTGCTGTAATTGCTGAACATAGATTGCGTGCAACCTCTGTTCGCGGTTCTTAACTGAAGGTTTAGTGAATTTCTGCCTTTCGCGCAATTCTTTTACCACGCCGGTTTTTTCAAACTTACGTTTCAGTTTCTTTAAGGCCCGGTCGATGTTCTCGCCTTCTTTAACGGGTACGATAATCATACGAAATACGCTCTCTTTCTGTTAATGGTTAATTGAAATCTTTGTTTAAGGGGTGCAAAGATATAACTAACTTTTATACTCTGCAATATTCTAAGTGATTTTTTTTCAGAGAGTTTCTTTCAGATAATTCTCAATCAGGGTAAAAAGGTGCATTCTTGTGTTGCCACCATAGATTCCATGATTTCTGTTGGTGTAAAGCATCTGATCAAACTGCCTGCCTGCCTGCACCAGTCTTTCCGATAGTTCGAGTGTATTCTGAACATGCACATTGTCATCAGCTGTTCCATGAACCAGCAGCAACCTGCCTTTTAACTGATCTGCAAAAAACAGGGGTGAATTCTGATCATAACCTTCCGGGTTATCCTGTGGCTTCCGCATAAAGCGCTCTGTGTAAATATTATCATAGTAACGCCAGTTTGTTACCGGAGCAACAGCAATACCCATTTTGAAAACATCCCCACCTTTCAGTAAACAAGAGGATGAGATAAACCCACCATAGCTCCATCCCCAGATGCCAATCCTGCTTCCATCAACATACGGCAGGGAGGCTGCATACTTTGCCGCTTCAATCTGATCGATGGTTTCATATTTACCAAGCTGCAGGTAGGTAACCTTGCGGAAAGCCTCTCCCCTGCCTCCGGTGCCCCGCGGATCGACACACATTACAATGTAGCCCTTCTGAGCGATGTACTCATCAAACCCGAAGCCCCAATTATCCAATACTTCCTGTGAATTAGGCCCACTGTATTGGTTCATAAACACGGGATATTTTTTGGTTCTGTCAAAATCAGGCGGATATATAACCCAGGCATTCAACGTCACATTTTCTGTTGTAGTAAACGTAAAGAACTCCTTTAGCGAAGGTTTGTATTCGTTAAGTTTTGCCCGGAGGTCTGCGTTGTCTTCCAGCACCCTTATCTGTTTGCCCGAAATATCATTCAGTGTATAAACAGCTGGTGAAGTTACAGA
>JAAXUD010000397.1 GCA_013336205.1 Lentimicrobium sp.
GGACGCGGATAATTCAGGAAGCTGCCAAATCTAATCCCGGACAAAAGCCTGCATTACATTTTCTAAAAATGTTTTGGAGACCGGCAGGGTATGCATTTCGGGCAGGTCGAGTTCGAGCAGCAGGCCATCTTTGCCGCGCCTGATCAGCTTTACCATTTCACTGTTGACCATAAAGGAACGGTGACAGCGCACCAGGGAGGAATTAGCCAGCTCTTCGCTGAGTTTTTTCAGGTTGTTGCGCAACAACTGACGTTCAGGCCGGCCATTGTCGAGGTAATGGATGTACACATAATTGTCGGCCGCCTCCAGGTAAAGCAGGTGCTCCGCCTTGAGCGACAGGCGAAGTGTGCCCCGTTCGTCATTAAAATGAACCATTCCTTTCTGATGTTCCTGACTTTGCCCGGTTCTGATCAGTTCAAGTTTCTTTTTGTTTTCAACCCAGGAGAAATACAACCACAAAACCGAATATGGGAGTAAGAGCACCAGTGCGGTATTTTGAACTGAAACAACGAGTAGATCCGGGAAAAAGCGAGGATCGTCAAGGATAAGTTTCTGGTAAAGGGTGTAAAACAGCCCCATGAAAAAAACTTCCGCCATTACCCAGACCAGGTATTGCCAAAGCCTGACTTTAAAACGGTGCCGGGTGTGGTACATGATAATCCGGCTGACCACCACCACCAGAACGCCGGTCAGCGTAATAATACTCGAATACAGAAGGAGGGTCCAGCGGGTAACATTAAACCAGACATCGACCCCAAAAGGTGCATACACATTAATAAAAACCAAAGCAAAGGCCGCTGTGAAAAGTATCAGCCTGGTGATGTTTCTCTTATCGAGAAGGTAGGCCGGAATCGGTTTCTGGAGGTCGAACATTGCGTGGATTTATAAACGGCTATTGCAAAGGTAGCGTAAAAACCTGCTTTTTGGTTCAATCATTTCCCTTAAACCAAATCTTATGTACCGGATTTCACCCCAAAATAGCCGGTTTAGCCCCGTATATGAGTAATTGGCACCAAAACCACTACCTAAAACCCATTTTTTTGCGATTATTTTTCAGATGAATTTCCTTTGTAATGAAATCTAAAAAAATGAACTACACTGCCTCACATAAAATACTGGGAAATATTCTGAAACCTGAAATTTCTGACCTTGCCCTCCCTGACTTAAACCTTATCATCAGGCAATTTGGCTTTACCTCCAGACCGCCCGTTCAGGAATCAGAAACAGCAGAGGACCCAACCGCGGAATTGTCCCCAATGAGGCTGGACGATGAACATATTCAGGAAAATTTAGCGTTTAATTATCCGGTAATATTCCCGGATGACAAACCAATGTATGACAGGGCCATCATACTGTTGCATGGCTTGAATGAAAGAAGCTGGAACAAATACCTGCCCTGGGCCCATCGCCTGGCCGATGAATTAAAGCGCCCGGTAATCCTGTTTCCCATTTCATTTCACATGAACCGTTCGCCGGCAAACTGGAGCAATCCAAGGCTGATGTCGGCCATGTTGCCAGGCACAAGAATGCGCAACCGGCGAAATCAATCAGCCTCCTTTGTCAACCTTGCCCTCAGCATCAGGCTGAGTGACAAACCATTGCGGTTTTTCACCTCAGGGCGGCAGAGCCTCGACGATCTTCAGCAACTGGTTACCGGCATTCAGGCAGGAACACATCCATATTTCAGCAAAGGCGCAGGTGTCGATTTCTTTGCCTATTCCATCGGCGCATTTCTTTCGCAGATAACGATGCTTACCTATGGAGACAGCCTGCTTTCAGACTCCCGGCTTTTTATGTTCTGCGGCGGGGCTCCTTTCAACCTTATGAATGGTGTTTCGAAACTTATTATGGATGAAGAGGCCTTTCTGAGGCTGAGATTTTTCTACCTCAGGCAATTTGAAAGGGAGATACGCAGCAAAGGGCCGCTGGCGGAACTCACCGGCAAGCAGTTGTCAGGTCAGGCTTTCAGGGCAATGCTGGATGGAAACCTTTTCAGCAACTGGCGAAAAGACCGTTTTCAGTCAATGGAAGACCGGATAAGAGCCGTCGGGCTGAAAAAAGACAGGGTAATACCTGCCTCAGGGATGGCCGGAATGCTTAGTCCTGCCCAACGCGAAATTTTTGATTTTCCTTTTAATTATTCACACGAGAACCCCTTCCCTATCCTTGGTAATCCGAAGGAAGTGGATGAAAGTTTCGACCTGGTTTTCAACCGGGCAGTAAGTTTCCTGAGGTAAAGGGAGAATTTACTTTTGGCAAACAGTTTGGTTCAGACGCCCATTCAGGCTTCTATCCAGCTTTGAATTTCTTCCAGTTTCAGCGCGGGGATATCAAGTTTCATCTTTTTACGGAGCCCACCCAGGTCGTTCAGCAGTTTGTTGGGATTGGCTGCTTTCAGTTCGGCAACCGTTTTAAATCCGTATTTACGGAGGGCCGGCACCCATTCAACCGGTACGCCAATGGCCACAAATGCTTCGTCGGTATCACCTATGGGTGTTGCTTTCTTTTCAGGACGCATCTGCGGAAAAAAGAGCACATCCTGAATGGAGGGCTGATTGGTCATAAACATCGTAAGACGGTCGATGCCAATACCCATACCGGAACAGGTAGGCATACCATATTCCAGCGAACGCACAAAGTCCATATCTATAAACATAGCTTCATCGTCGCCTTTCTGCGAAAGCTTTAACTGATCCTGGAAGCGGCCCAGCTGATCGATGGGATCGTTTAATTCAGAATAAGCATTACACAGTTCTTTACCGTTGACAAACAACTCAAACCTTTCGGTTAGCTCAGGATTTGAGCGGTGGCGTTTGCAGAGGGGAGACATCTCTATGGGATAATCCATGATAAATGTTGGCTGAATCAGGTGCTCTTCGCATTTCTCTCCGAAGATTGCATCAATCAGTTTACCAGTGCCCATTGTGGGATCTGCTTCAATATTCAGCGATTTACAGATAAGCCTGAGTTCTTCTTCCGATTTTCCGGAAATATCCACACCGGCATATTGCTTTATGGCATCAGACATGGTAAGCCGGCGGAACGGACGCTTAAAATCGATCTCACGCTCCCCAACCTGAAGGGCAGTTTTGTTGTGCAGGGTAAGCGCAACCCGTTCGAGCATTTTTTCAACAAATTCCATCATCCAGAAATAATCCTTGTAGGCCACGTAAATCTCGAGAACGGTAAACTCAGGATTGTGGGTACGGTCCATACCTTCGTTGCGGAAGTCTTTGGCAAATTCATACACCCCGTCGAAACCACCAACGATCAACCTTTTGAGATAGAGCTCATTGGCAACCCGCAGATACAGCGGCATATCGAGGGCATTGTGGTGCGTGGTGAAAGGCCGGGCAGCAGCGCCGCCGGGAATCGGCTGCAAGATGGGTGTTTCGACCTCGAGGTAACCTTGCTCATTGAAGAACGAACGCATTGAATTGATAATCTGGCTGCGCTTTACAAAAATATCGCGCACCTCAGGATTAACGATCAGATCGACATAGCGCTGGCGATAACGTGTTTCAGGATCGCTGAAAGCATCAAACACCTGATCATCCTTTTCCTTGACGATCGGGAGTACCCGTAATGATTTGCTGAGCAGTTTCAGCGATTTCACATGGATGGATATTTCGCCCATCTGTGTAATAAACACGAAACCTGTAATGCCAATGATGTCGCCGATATCGAGCAATCTTTTAAAAACTGTGTTATACAGGGTTTTATCTTCACCCTCACAAATATCGTCGCGCTTGATATAGAGCTGGATACGCCCCGATGAGTCCTGGAGATCGACAAAGGATGCAGCGCCCATGATCCGGCGGGTCATGATGCGGCCGGCAATGCTAACCTCCTGGTAAA
>JAAXUD010000911.1 GCA_013336205.1 Lentimicrobium sp.
ATAGTTATTGGCGCTGCGCTTGTCTGGTTATATAGCATCAAAAAAGTCAATAAAGCAATTCTCATTGCCGCCATCTCACTGCTTATAGCAGTAGATATGATTCCTGTGGCAAAACGCTACCTCAACAATAAAAATTTCGGCAGTAAAACTCAGGTAGCCAACCCTTTCAAGCCCACAGAGGCAGATGCGTTGATCATGAAAGATACTGATCCGAACTACAGGGTATTTAACCTTTCGGTGAGTGCTTTCCAGGATGCCAGTACTTCATTTTTCCATAAAAGTATTGGCGGATATCACGGAGCAAAATTACGCCGCTACCAGGAGCTTATCGACCATCACATTGTTGAGAACAATGAAGGAGTACTCAACATGCTGAATACCAAATATTTCATTGTTCCCGACAACAACAGACGACCTACCATCCAGATAAATATGGGTGCCATGGGCAATGCATGGTTTGCCAGTGAAATAAAAATGGTTGACAATGCCGACCAGGAAATAGATGCGCTGACAGGATTTGATCCAGCACAAACAACTGTTGTGGACAAGCGTTTTGCAGATCAGCTGAAAAGCTTTAGTCCTGCCACAGACAGCACCGCCGGAATAAAACTAACAGAATACAAACCCAACCAACTTAAATACACCTTCAACTCTTCAGTTGAACAGCTGACTGTTTTCTCGGAAATTTATTACGCGAAAGGCTGGAATGCCTATATAGATGGCAAACTCACCCCGCATTTCAGGGCCAATTATGTATTAAGGGCGATGCTTGTTCCTGCCGGAAAACATGAAATCGAATTCAGGTTTGAACCGAAAGTATATTTCACTGGTGAAAAGATTTCATTTGCTAGTTCGCTGTTGTTGATTCTCCTGATGGCTGGCTTTGCAGGCAATGAAATCCGGAAATCAACCGGCAAAAAAACCGGGAATAAGGCAGTTTAAGCTGCCGGCAGTTATGAGAAGGAGAGTATTGATAATAAGCTATTACTGGCCCCCAAGTGGAGGAGCCGGTGTACAGCGGTGGCTGAAGTTTGTAAAATACCTTCGTGAATCCGGCTGGGAGCCTGTTGTTTATGTCCCTGAAAATCCTGAATATCCGGCTATTGATGAAAGTCTGGCCAAAGATATTCCTGATGGAATTGAGATTATTAAAACCCCGATCTGGGAACCCTATAGTTTTTACAAGAAGCTGATTGGTGCCGGTAAAGGCGAACGAATCAATGCCGGCTTCCTCTCCGAGAAAAAAAGGCCCGGACTTACGGAGCAGTTCTCCATCTGGTTAAGAGGCAATTTTTTCATCCCGGATGCACGGAAATTCTGGATCAGGCCTTCTATCAGTTTTCTGACCAGATACCTTGAAAAGCACCCGGTTGATGCCATTGTTTCAACAGGTCCGCCGCATTCAATGCATATGATCGCTCTGGGCGTTAAAAAGAGGACAGGTCTGCCCTGGCTTGCTGATTTTCGCGATCCCTGGACAAATATAGATTTCTATCATGAGCTGATGCTGACAACCTGGGCCG
>JAAXUD010000398.1 GCA_013336205.1 Lentimicrobium sp.
GTCTTCAGACTATTCATTTGATAAACCAGATTTTAATGCCTTTTATTTTATCTCCAACCTGGTTATTCGTTGGGAATACCTTCCTGGTTCATCGGTTTACCTGATATGGTCACAGAACCGCGAGGATAGTCAGTCTCAGGGCGTATTTAGTCCGGCTGATGACCTGGAGCACCTTTCAACAATTTATCCGCACAATGTATTCATGATAAAGCTTTCTTACAGGCTGGGACTCTGATGGCACAGAGCGCAGGGCACAGAGCACAGGGCAGGTGGCTGAGTGTTTTTCGAAATCAGAGATGATCTGGAGTGGAATTTTGTTTTCGAAAAATGTATCGAAGCCACAGGGCTCAGAGCTCAGAGCACAGGGCAATGAGCATAGAGCATGGGGCAAAATCACCCTCTTTTTCGGCTAAATGCCGCTGGCATTAAACGTTAGAAACCTGCCAGCCTGCAGGTTGGTTAGATATTAGACATTAGAAATTAGAAATTCTCTTCCCAATACTATTCCTGATCCGGATCTTTGAGCCGGTCGATAAAGCGCCTGTCTTTTTTGGTGGGGCGGCCGGTGCCGCGGTCGCGATGCTCTGCATTAAGTTCATGCATGAATTTAATGCGTTCGTACTCTTCTGCAGGGGTGAGGTCTTCAAGAGAATCAGGGACCAGTTTGGCTGAAACGCGGTTGTGGATAAGCGCTTTAACTTTCAGGGTGCGGGTTAGTGGCCCGATGCTCACGGTCATCACATCGCCCAATTTTAAAACCCTGGAAGGTTTAACCGCAATTCCATCAATTTTTACCTTGCCTGCACGGCAGGAATCTCCGGCCAGGGTGCGGGTTTTGTAGATCCTTACAGCCCACAGCCATTTATCTATGCGCAGTTCATCCCCCATAGCCGGTTATTTTTGCCGGAAGTAAATCTCAATCGGAACTCCTGTAAAATTATAGCGTTCACGCAAGCGGTTTTCAACATACCGCCGGTAAGATTCGCCTACATACTGGGGCATATTACAGAAGAAAACAAAAGCCGGATAAGCCAGTTTTAGCTGGGTTATGTATTTCACTTTCACAAATTTGCCTTTGACAGCAGGTGGTGGATTGTCGATGATAAGCGGCAGGATCTCATCCATCAGTTTCCGCGTTGAAATAGATTGTGAGCGGGACTTATGAACCTGGTTTATGGCATCAAGTGTTTTGTGAATGCGTTGCTTGTTAATTACAGAAGTGAAAATAATCGGAACATCGGTAAAAGGGGCGATACGGCTGCGGATCAGATCTTCATAATCCTTATGGGTGTTGGTCCCTTTTTCAACCAGGTCCCATTTGTTGACAACCACTACGACTCCTTTATGATTTTTCTGTGCCAGCCCAAAAATATTGATATCCTGACTCTCGATACCCTGGGTGGCATCGAGCATCAATACGCAGATATCGCTGTTTTCAATTGCCCTTACAGAACGCATTACCGAATAGAATTCAATGTTTTCTGTGACTTTCCCTTTCTTTCGCAGGCCGGCAGTGTCAACCAGGAGAAAATCGAATCCAAAACTATTGTAACGGGTATAAATTGAATCGCGGGTGGTACCTGGGATTGGGGTAACTATATTGCGCTCATCGCCGAGCAGAGCATTGATCATGGAGGATTTCCCAACGTTTGGCCTGCCTACAAAGGCTATTTTAGGCAGGTCGGGTACTTCCTCGATGGTTGCAGAGGAGAATTCCTTTACAATATCGTCGAGCAAATCGCCGGTTCCGAAACCATTGATGGCTGAAATCTCATAAATTTTCTCAAAGCCTAGTGAGTAAAACTCAATGGCATCAGCCGAGCGGTTGGAGTTATCTACTTTATTGGCAACCAGGAAAATCTTCTTTGGAGAGCGGCGGATCATATCAGCCACATCTTCATCAAGCGGAGAAAGGCCTTCTTTGACATCAACCATAAAAATAATTACATCGGCTTCCTCCATGGCCAGGTCAACCTGCCGGATAATGGCTTCTTCAAATACATCATCGCTGCCTGTGACGACCCCACCGGTGTCAATTACTGAAAATTCGATGCCATTCCAATCGGAAACACCGTAATGCCGGTCGCGGGTAACTCCGCTGGTAGGGTCAACAATGGCATCCCTTTCGCCGGTAAGGCGGTTGAAAAGGGTTGATTTTCCTACGTTGGGCCTGCCAACGATTGCAATTATATTTGACATAAAGGTTGATTTTTTGGATTGACTGAATTCCGGTGCTTAAGTTGAATCCGGCCTCCTTTAAGCGGCAAAAACAACAAAAGCCTTGAACACAAGGCTTTTGTTGTAAATTAAACTTGGGTAGCGGGAGCAGGATTCGAACCTACGACCTTTGGGTTATGAGCCCAACGAGCTACCTCTGCTCCATCCCGCACTGTGTGATTTCCGATATTTAAACCGGAGTGCAAAGATATATTTTGTTTCTTTGCCGTGCAAATTTATTATTATTTATTTATTATGGAGCATAAGTCAGGCTTTGTCAACATTATAGGTCATCCAAATGTTGGTAAATCGACCCTCATGAACGCACTGGTGGGAGAGAAATTGTCAATAATTACGTCAAAAGCGCAAACAACCCGCCATCGGATCATGGGAATTGTGAACGGCGACGACTTTCAGATTGTATATTCTGATACCCCCGGAATTGTAAAACCGCATTACAAACTGCATGAGTCGATGATGAAATTCGTGGACGCTGCCCTTGAAGATGCCGATGTTTTTTTACTGGTTACAGAAAAGGGCGATGTTGCGTTTGAGGAAAATCTGATCACAAAACTTAACCAACTGGAGAAACCGGTGGTCATTGTGTTTAATAAAATTGATCTCTGTGCCCAGGATGAAGTTCAAAACCTGTTGAATCAGATGGAAGTAAGTTTTCCTAAAGCTACCATAATTCCGGTTTCTGCGCTTCACCGGTTTAACCTGGAAACGGTTTTTGATACGCTTATTGAAAAATTGCCGGTTTCACCCGCGTATTATCCAAAAGATGAGTTGACGGACCGTTCGATGCGGTTTTTCGTTTCCGAGATTATCCGCGAAAAGATTCTGTTGTATTTCAAACAGGAGATTCCCTATTCGGTGGAAGTAGTGGTTGATGAATACAAGGAGAAGGAAAATATTACCTCGATCTCAGCCACCATATATGTAGCCCGTGAATCGCAGAAAGCCATACTGATCGGTCACCAGGGAAAATCGATCAAAGGGCTGGGGATGGCTGCCCGCAAGGATATTGAGGAATTTATAGATGCCAAGGTATTTCTCGATTTAAGGATAAAAGTCAGCAAAGACTGGCGCGACGATCCGCAGCAGTTAAGGCGGTTCGGGTATGAAATCTGATAAAAAGTACAATTTTAAAGATGGTAACTGATTTTCGCTATGCTTGAAATGGTAGTTCCAGTGATTTTTCGTGCCGTGGTTTTCCAAAGATTATTGAGAAACACACTGCTTGCGGATACTTTATAACTGTTGCTTAAAACTATACCTGAATGAAATCTGAATTTTAGTTGCCGATGTTTTCCAGTCGTCACTGTAATTTTCCCTGTTAATCCATTGCAGTTCAATGCCCGCCGTTACATTTGGTGCAGGGTAATACAAGAGGTTGGTACTGGCATAGCTGCCTTTGCGGAAGGCATCCTGATCCTGCCCGTCAGAATTATCAGTTATGATAGCAGAATATCCCAGCACACTGCTGAACTTTTCGTTCCATTGATGATTCAGGTAGGTTGAGAAACTGAAAAGTGGTAAGGCGACACCTTTTACAGGAGCAGTGGTATTGCTGAAATCATTCTGAATCCCGATATCGGTTGGCGCATCGTTCATATAGTTCTGAATTCCTTGTCCG
>JAAXUD010000399.1 GCA_013336205.1 Lentimicrobium sp.
GGGGTCAGTATAACCAATTTTATGCGCACTGCGGTGAATGAGCAACGCAAATACCATGGTCTTGATCCCATGCCGGCCAATGAATTCCTGGCAAAGATGGAAGAGAAAAAGCGGATGCTTGAAATACAGGCTAAACTGGCAAACCGCTCGGTAAACGAAGGCTTCTCAGGTGGTGAAAAGAAAAAAAATGAAATTTTCCAGATGGCAATGCTGGAGCCTTCGCTCGCAATTCTTGACGAGACCGATTCAGGCCTTGATATTGATGCACTGAAAATTGTTGCCAACGGGGTGAATAAACTTCGCAGGCCCGACAACGCTTTTTTGGTGATAACCCACTATCAGCGACTGCTGGATTACATTGTACCTGATATTGTGCATGTGCTTTTCGATGGCCGCATTGTTCGTTCCGGCGGAAAAGAACTTGCCATTGAACTCGAAGAAAAAGGTTACGAATGGATCAGGGCTGAACTCGTTTAGCCTTGTTCAATACCAGAAAAATATGGACGGAACAATAGTAACCACCTATAATACAAAAGATGCGCTGCTGAAACTCTGGGAGGAGCACAAAGCGCTTATCAGTAAAAACGACAGCGCCCGGATTGCAGCGCTCAGAAAAGAAGCCATTGGCGTGTTCGCGCAAAAAGGCTTTCCTCATGTCAGACTTGAGAAATGGAGGAATACCGATCTGAGCAAAGTGCTCAATCATGCCTATAATTTTCCCCTCGAGCCAGACCTGGGCGATGTTGATATCGATGAAGTCTTTAAATGTGATGTACCGGGTTTTCAAACCTATATGGTCGCGCAATACAATGGATGGTTTATCGACAGAGGAAACCAGCTGAAACAGGCAGATGCCGGCGTAATAGTCTGCAGCCTGGCCGAAGCCTTTACCAAATATCCTCAACTGATTGAGCCTTCTTTTGGCAAATACGCCCCTGTTGCAGACAACAGCCTGACAGCACTGAACACAGCCTTTGCAAGGGATGGGGTTTTTATTTATGTACCTGATAATGTAGAGGTTTCTGAAACGGTGCAGATGGTCAACCTGATCAATGCAACAGATGGCGTATTTCTGCAAACAAGGAACCTGGTAGTTGTCGGACGGAACAGCAGTCTGCGCCTTGTGCAGTGCGATGATTCTGTCGACGACCATATGGGATTCATCAACTCGGTAACGGAAGTGTTACTGGCGGACAATGCCAGGCTCGACCATTACAAACTTCAGAATAAAAACGACCGCTCTGCCCTGATCAACAATATTTACTTTCACCTGGAAGCAGGCGCGAATCTCTCCACCAACGCAATCAGCCTGAACGGTGGCCTGATCAGAAACGAAGCCAATGTCAGGCTGAATGGCCGGGGCTGCCATGCTGATATACTGGGTGTATACCTCATGGACCGTAATCAGCACATCGACAACCAGGTATTTGTCGACCATGCAATGCCGGATTGCACCAGCAACGAGATGTTTAAAGGAATTCTGGATGATCATGCCAGCGGCGTTTTCAACGGACATATTCTTGTTCGCCGCGATGCCCAGCGCACCAACGCTTATCAGAACAATAAAAATATCCTCATTTCCGACAAGGCAGTTATTGATACCAAGCCATTTCTTGAAATATATGCCGACGATGTCAAGTGCAGCCACGGAGCAACGGTAGGTCAACTCGACACCGAAGCCATGTTTTATCTCCGTTCAAGGGGAATCAGTATGGAAAACGCCCGCATGTTGCTGATGTATGCTTTTGCAGCAGAGATTATTAATAAGATTTCAATCCCGCAACTTCAGCTCAGGATTGATGATCTGGTGAAAAAACGCCTCAGGGGCGAGCTTTCCGTCTGCGATCAGTGTGTGCTTCACTGCAATGCAAAAGAGCAGAAAGTAGCTTTTGAGATAGATATGAGCAAGATATAATTCCGGATTTACGATTGCAGATTTGAGGATTTAACTGAAATTGCATAAATTACCGGATCAAACAGCTGAAATATAAAATCACGGTTTTCTCTTTTCGACCTGCACCTTCTGCAAAAGACTATGAATACTAAACAGGACATTGCAACATTGAATATGGATATTGAAAAAATCAGGGCCGATTTTCCGATTCTGAGCCATTCGGTGCACAATAAGCCGTTGGTTTATTTTGATAATGCAGCGACGACACAAAAGCCACAGGTGGTGATTGATGCCCTGGTTGACTATTATACAAACCTGAATTCGAATGTTCATCGGGGAGTTCATTACTTAAGCCAGCAGGCAACCAATGCTTTTGAAGGCGTAAGAGATAAGATTCAGCAGTTCGTGAATGCCCGTTACCGGCATGAGATTATCTTTACACGTGGTTGCACCGAATCAATCAACCTGGTTGCCGGTTCATGGGGCAGGGCAAATATAGGCAAGGGCGATGAAATTGTAATTTCTGCACTGGAACATCATTCCAATATTGTTCCCTGGCAGATGCTTTGCGAAGAAAAAGGTGCAAAATTGAAAATCTGTCCGATATTGGAAGATGGATCCCTTGATATGACTGCCTTTTCGGATCTGTTGACAACTGCAACCAAACTTGTTGCAATTACACATATTTCAAACACACTGGGAACCATCAATCCTGTGAAGGAAATTACCCGGATGGCGCACGATAAAGGGATAGTGGTGCTGATTGACGGGGCTCAGGCACTTTCGCACCTGAAAGTTGATGTGCAGGACATTGGTTGTGATTTTTACACTTTCTCAGCCCATAAAGTCTATGGCCCGATGGGTATTGGCGGTCTTTACGGAAGGGAAGACGTGCTGAATGCCATGCCTCCTTATCAGGGTGGGGGTGAAATGATTAAAAATGTAACGTTCGAAAAAACGACCTACAACGAACTGCCTTTTAAGTTTGAGGCGGGCACCCCTAACGTTGGAGATGCCATCGGATTCGGGGTGGCGCTGGATTACATCAGCAACATCGGACTTGACCGGATTGCCGTCAGGGAGCACGAATTACTGCAATATGCAACCATGCGCTTTAAGAGCGATCCCTTGATCCGTATCATTGGAAATGCCCCTGAAAAAGCCAGTCTGATCTCTTTTATGATCGACAGTATTCATCCTTATGATGCCGGCACAATCATAGACCAGTTTGGCATAGCAGTAAGAACCGGAACGCATTGCACCCAGCCCCTGATGGATTTCCTGGGCTTACCGGGTACAATCCGCGCTTCCTTTGCCTTTTATAATACTGAAGAAGAGATTGACAGGCTTATGGACGCAATTGTGAAAGTGGAAGAACTTTTTCTTTAACTTCGTGACAGATAAAAGACTTATAAATGAAAATTGAGGAAAGCACCAGTAATATTGTCGGCGAGTTTGACAATTTCGACGATTGGATGGACAAATACAATTACCTGATTGAATTGGGAAAATCCTTGCCGCTGATAGAAGACAGATTTAAAGTGGAAAGTAACCTGATAGAAGGTTGTCAGTCAAGAGTCTGGCTGCATGCCGAATTTGATGGAAACCTGATTCACTTTACCGCCGATAGCGATGCCGTAATTACCAAAGGAATCGCCAATCTCCTGATCAGGGCTTATTCGGACCATACACCGCAGGAGATCCTTGATTCCTCCACGGAGTTCCTGAATGAAATCGGACTCACACAACATCTTTCACCAACCCGCTCCAATGGCTTGTTGTCGATGATAAAGCAGATAAAAATGTACGCCCTTGCTTTTAAAGCCAAACAAGCGATGGGGTAATGGTAGAGTGGAATGATGGAAGAGTGGTCGTAAAGACGCGATGCTTCGCGTCTCGAAGGATGGAATGATGGAACGATGGTCGTAAAGACGCGATGCTTCTCTTCTCGAAGT
>JAAXUD010000912.1 GCA_013336205.1 Lentimicrobium sp.
GTGACCGCATTGCATTTATGCGGATTTGCTCCGGAAAATTTGAACGAAACAAGTTTTATTACCACAGCCGGCTGGCTAAGAAGGTGCGTTTTTCTTCTCCAACCAGCTTTATGGCCAATGCCAAGAGTATCATAGATGAAGCATGGCCGGGCGATGTGGTGGGGCTATACGATAATGGAAATTTCACCATTGGCGACACACTTACTGAAGGCGAAAACCTTATGTTTAAAGGAATACCAAGCTTTTCACCAGAAATACTCCGCGAGGTCATAAACCTCGATCCTTTCAGATCAAAGCAACTCGACAAGGGTGTGCGTCAGCTTGCCGGGGAAGGTCTGGCTCAATTATTTATTGTTCAATCGGGCAATAAAAAGATCATTGGCACGGTTGGTGAACTACAATATGATGTAATTAAATTCAGGCTGGAGCACGAATATGGCGCCAAATGCAACTTTGCCGGACTACCCTACACAAAGGCATGCTGGGTTACAACTACTGATAAAAAAGAGATGGAACGCTTTCTTCTGAGAAAAGCAGGTTCTGTGGCTTTTGACAAGGATGATAATCCGGTCTTTCTTGCCGAAGGCGACTGGATATTAAAAGTGGTAAAAGACAATTTCCCTTCCCTCACATTCCACAACACCTCCGACTTTAAGCTGATGCAAAATATTGTAAACCAAAATCCGTGATCTGTTTCTGCAAATCCGTTCCCAAAGTTATTAAGGTACCTTGAAAATCAGTTTCAATAAACCCGGAGCAATTATAGTATAAATTCTTCCAGGCAGGGATAAACAATTATTTATTTAATCTGAAATCACAACCCGATATTATGGGCCTATTGCTTTAATCGTAATTGCACTCAACGTATCTATGTATCTTTTACATCCCTGACTGAAGCCCATAGATTATACATTCCTATACCTTATAATTCCATAAGCCTGTAATAAACAATCTTTTCAAGCCATTATCAGGTACTCAGTTTCTAAAAAAGACCTGTAAAAGTCATAAATATTTCATTACCAATATTTTATAGAATCGATATATTCCGGTAATATTTAAATGTGTGAAACTTGCAATTTCTTTCCAAAATTATGTAACTCGATTACTCATTGATGACAGACCTTCGTTGCGTTGAAAATATTCAATTCAATCTTAATTCTACAAAAAATGAAAAAATCATTATTACTTATTCTGGGTCTTGCATTTGCACTCAGTATTAATGCACAAACGGCCGATAAAAAATGGAATGTTGGGTTACATGGCGGCGCCATACAATACAACGGAGACCTTGGAAATGATTTCTACAAAACCGACCAGGCCTTCTATGGATTTGGTGGCCTTTCGCTTACCCGATTGGTGGGCAACCGGCTTGACATCTCTCTCCTGATGACCAAAGGTGAAACAGGATACATGGGTGAAACCAGTCGTTTTCGCCAACAGTTAACTACCGGAACCATTAATTTCAGGTTAAACCTTATTGGTGCTGATTACTTTGTCAGGCCATATATATTTGCAGGCGG
>JAAXUD010000913.1 GCA_013336205.1 Lentimicrobium sp.
GAAAATGCCACCTCAGAAGAAAATACTTCTCGAAGGCAGACTGCAGAAAAGACTCCGCGAACTTCATTTTCCATCTTTTAAACAATATATTGATTATCTGATGAATGAAGGTGAAAAAACAGGAGAAGTAATTACTCTTTTCGACCTGATTACAACCAACAAAACTGATTTTTTCAGAGAAGCGCAGCACTTTGATTATCTGCGTAGCATTTTAAAGGATAACCATTCTAGTAATTCTAATTTAAAGCTCTGGTGTGCAGGTTGTTCAAGTGGTGAAGAAGCCTACACTCTCTCAATGGTCATGTCGGATTTTGCAAATGAAAACCAAGGATTTGATTATAACATTCTTGCTACTGACATTTCAACACGTATGCTTTTTACCGGAATAAAGGCTATCTATCCCGAAGAAAGAGTTGCCGTTGTACCTTTTAATCTAAAGAAGAAATATCTTTTAAAATCAAAAGATACAGCCAATAAAACGGTCAGAATTGTACCCGAATTAAGGTCGAAAATAAAATTCGAACGACACAACCTTATGAATCAAAATTTTAGGGATTGCGGTGAGTTCGATATAATTTTCTGCCGTAATGTGCTTATCTATTTCGAGCATCATACCCAAATGGATGTAGTGAGTAAACTTGTCGACAGGTTAAAAAAAGGCGGATACCTTTTCCTTAGCCACTCTGAAACAATTACATATACTAATCAAATTTCATTGAAACAGGTAAAACCTTCAGTTTATATTAAGATATAAATAATTAACTATCAAACTATGAGCAATATAAAAGACGAAGATCTTTTTCAGGAAATGGAGAAACGCTTCGGCGTTAAGAAAAAAGATATTCTTGAATACGAAAACCTTTACGATGAGCTTCAAAAGCTTAATAAGAAACTGGAAGACTCAGAAGTACTTAAAACTCACTTTATTTCGAATATCAGAAATGAGATAATTAATCCATTCGCTTCAATTATGGGACTCGCCAACAAAATTGCCGAAAGTGGTCCTGATAAATTTGAAGAAAATGTTATGTTTGCCAAACTTATATTTAACGAGGCGTTCGATCTTGACTTCCAGCTTAAGAATATTTTTGCTGCTGCAGAAGTTGAAGCAGGTGAGCTTTTTTCAGCAACAAAAGAAACTGATGTTATTTCATTAATTGAGCTTGCACTTGATTACTACAGGAATAAGGCATCAATAAAAAATCTCGACCTTATCTTCAACAGGTCTTCAGCGTGTACTGACGAAATTTGCAGACATTTTCTTACTGATGGTGATAAACTCAGATTGATTGTTATAAACCTGATAGTTAATGCAATAAATTTCAGTCACAGCAGATCAGGGAAAGTAATTGTCGAACTTAATATGTCAGGGGAGAATATTGTTATCACAGTTAAAGATTTTGGAATAGGTATTTCAAATGAAGCAAAAGAGCTGATATATG
>JAAXUD010000400.1 GCA_013336205.1 Lentimicrobium sp.
TTGAATAGTGTGTAATTGGTCAGCCCGGTGCATTTATGCACCGGGTTTTTGTTTTTTTAACTTTATACTATCCAATAATCCGTTAATTATTTTTAAACGACTGGTTATCAGGGTGTGATTAAAATTGCCACTAATTTGTAATATACTGAAAATTATCCCGATAGCTATCGGGATTGCGTCCTTGCGTCTTCGCCTGTCTGAATGCCTGAGCATTCAGGCAGACAGGCGTGATTCTTAAATTAACGGACTATTGTGATAAAATATGAATATTATTGATTTCAGTCGCGGGGCATGCGGCTGAGTGGCTGCATCATCATGGTAAAGGTACTTCCTTTTTCAAGTTCGCTCTCTACCTTTATCTGGCCGTGATTTAATTCCATAAATTCAAGGCACAGCGCCAGGCCAAGCCCGGTTCCGCGCTCACCATTGGTACCGGCGCGTTGAACTTTTGGATCAAAAGTAAACAAGCGCTCAATCACTTCATCTTCCATGCCTGTTCCGGTGTCTTTTACCGAAAGCCGCACCATACCATCAATCTGACTGGCGCTAAGATGGATTTTACCGCCCACAGGCGTGAATTTAATGGCATTGGAAATAAGATTTCTAAGCACTGCCATAATCATATCCTGGTCAGCCCAGGCGTGAAGCAGTGGAGGAAGATCATAGGCTAGTTGTAAATTTTTCTTTTCCAGCTGAGCCTGGAAAAGCGGTAATGTTTCCTGTACCAGGTCTCTGACATTAAATGACTTAAATACTGCCCTGACGGCCCCGGTCTGGGTACGGCCCCACTCAAGCAGGTTTTCAATAAGCCTGAAGGTGTCATTTGAAACACTTAAAATGCTTACAGCGGCTTCTTTTCGTTGTTTTTCAGTAAGGTATTCGTATTCAGTGCTTAATAATTCGGAAAATCCCAGGATCGTCTGGAAAGGCGACTTAAGATCATGGGCAACAATGCTGAAAAACTTATTTTTTGTCTCATTCTGCTTATACTGCTCCTTATAAAGTTGATTAAGCTCTTCTTTTTGCAGCATTATCTGTTTGTTTCTTTCTCCCAGCAATTCATTTTTCCTTTTCTTTGCCTGATATAGATAAAACAGGAAGGTTGAAAAGACGATAACAATAATAGAAATAATGATCAGCAGATTCCTGATGGTTTGTTGTCTCTTAAGCGCTACCTGACTGGTAATGTTTTGCTGTCGGAGCAGCTGGTTGTCACGTTCGGTCTGCTCTGATTCAAAACTCACCCGGAGCCTGTTTAACCTTTCATTGCTTTCAACATTATAAATGCTGTCAACATAAGTTTTGTGCTTTGTGAGGTATTCATAAGCTCTTTTGAAATCTCCTTTTTCTTTCCATGCTTCAGACAGTTGCTCATAAATACTCTGAAGAAGTACATCCGATCCTGCTTTTTCGGCAAAGTTCAGCGCTTCATTCAGCAATGATATGGCTTCATCCGTTTCTTTTTGTTTAATTTTTAAAGAAGCCAGGCTGGTAAGAATAGATGCATGTATAAAACCATCCCGATTACTGTTTGACAGCCTGAGCGCTTCCCTATAGTTAATCAGTGATTGCGCAAGGTCTCCTTCATCCTGGTAAATATTACCAATATTAAGCAGGCTTGTGATAATACCTACCTGGTCATTGATTCGTCGTGCAATTTCAATTGAAAGCCTGTTGTATTCAAGTGCTTCCTTAATATTACCTTGTCCCTGAAGCGCTGATCCTAAATTGCTGTAACTTGTTGAAAGACTTTTGAGATTATTGCGTTGCTTGTTGATGTACTCAGCCTTCTGATAATACTCTATGGCTACCTCATAGTCTTTCAGGCTCAGAAACACATTCCCAATGTTGTTGTATGATTTTGACAAGCCTGTACTATCAGCAGTTTCTTCATGAATTTTCAGCGCCTGCGTAAGGTAATCCAGTGCTTTGTCGTAACGGCCCAGTGAATAATAGATATTACCGATGTTGGTATACGAGAGTGCAAGTTTCTTTTTATTGTCGATTTTTGAGAAAATTGTCGATGCCTCCAGGTACCGTTTCAGGGCACCTGCAAAATCTCCCTGAGATTCGAGAATAATCCCTGAGTTATTCAGCGTACTGCCAATACCTTCTTTGTCTTTCAGTTGCTTATATAATTGCAAAGCCTGCTCGTAATACTCGATCGATTGTCGGTAATTTGTAAGATAGTAATGTGCTACCCCTAAATTTCTAAGTGCGTTTGCTTTCTCCGTTTTATCACCGGATTCGATGGAAATTTTTAAGGCTTCGTTGGCCATGGTTAAGGCCTTTTCAGGATCCAGGTCCAGTGTTTCTTTAACTTTCTGATTAAGTTCCCTGGCTTTTTTTATGTCTGAGATATTGTCATTTTCAGAATACCCTGATACAACTATGAATAATAGTAATACGAGTGTAACCAGACTTAATGGTATTCTGTTTGTCATTTTTTCTCTGAAGTAATGTCTGATTTATCAGGTTTTTCCTGTTTTGTAATCCGATTATGTTAAATTTTTTTACACAAATACTGTCCCACCTTGATTTAAATAATCAAATCATCGTTTTTTAAACAATTCTGCAAGCGTCTTTGTTGCACCTTCCCAGCTGTAATTCCTGCGTGAAAAGAAAAATCCGTTTTCTGCAAGCTGTAATCTGAAAGGTTGATTATCGAGTAATTTAATTGCGTGTGCTGCAACAATTTCAGGTGTATCGCCCAGTAAAATATCTGTTCCTTCTGCGGCTCCCAGGGCTGCATTACACAGGGAAGACGTTATACAGGGCAGGCGCATCGACATGGCTTCCAGCAACTTATTCTGTAAACCTGTACCAATCTGCATCGGTGCCATAAAAATAATGGCACTCAGGTAACAAGCCCTGATGTCGTCAACCCATCCTGTTACCGTAACTTTATCAGATGCCAGTGCTTTAACCCGGCTGTGTGGTGATGCACCGGCAAGCATTAATCTTGCATGCGGGTGGGTTCGGTGAATAATTGGCAGTACCTTGTTGACGAGGTATTCGGCACAATCAACATTTGGTGGATAGCCCATATTCCCGGTGAAAATCAATTCATGGGTAATGGTTGTTTTTCCGGGACTAAAATATTTCCGGTCAACGCCATTCGGGATAATCACAATTTCATTGCGATCTGGATGTGTAATGAAATTGCGGTCGGGTTCAGAAATAATGGTTTTATTGTCAAACTGACTGAATAATTTTTTCTCATATCGCTGTAAACGCTTGTATTCCATCCTGAAAAGAGGTCTCAGCAGTGGATTCGCTGTCGGAATCCTGCGTTCAATCCCTTTCGAAAAAACATCCTGGTAATCCAATGTTTTAGGCCCTTTAAAGTTTTTGGCATAAGCCGCAGTCCGCAGCAACTGGCAGTAAAGATGAGCCGGTTTTTCCTTCTCAATCAGACGGTCTGTTTTTCGCTGTCCGCGGGTGCTGTAGTAAAAGCCGGCCTGTAATGGCCAACCGTTAAAAAACGCCCTCACCACATTAAATAAAACAGCAAACCATCGCTGACGGATTATGGTGATTGATTTGCAGTAGGGCTTGACCTTGTCAATATCTGATTGTTTTACTCTTCCATGACTGATGGCAACCAGTATAATATCAAAAGAAGCAGATAGAATTCTAATCTGGTGGTAAGCACGCAGTTTGTCCCCCTTTTCAATAGGGTATGGGAATCGGGGTAAAATGACCAGAAGTTTCATCTGCAGGATAATCCTTGGTTTGTTAATAATTAGAATTTATACGCACTGATTCTTTTCAGAATCTTGCCATACTACTGTAAATAATTGATAATCTGCCATTTAAAATTGTATC
>JAAXUD010000401.1 GCA_013336205.1 Lentimicrobium sp.
TGATTGATCCGCCTGTCGGCGCTGGAAAGTTTCCCTGCAATTTCACGTCGGATGGAATAAAGTTTTTCACTCGCTTTATCTCTGATGTCAGCTTTTTCATCAACAATACGTTCAATTCGCTGAATAAGGCCAGGTTCGGGAACCGACGCTGGTAAAAGTGCTTTAAGGTGCGGGTATTCACTAATATCCAGTCTTTTCAGGAAATGGATTATTTCAGTAACCGTAATCAGCGAAAGCCTGAGCTCAATCATCATCTCAGGGTCAGTAAAGGTGCCCGGAAGTCTGACACGCTGCAGTTCTTCGGAAAGATCATAATAATCCTGCGATGGGAAATTGCCGATAAACTGCAGTATGTATTTCATTTCAGCAGCCTGTCCCAGCAGTTGTGAAATTTTACCGAAGTCTGTTAGAAATGACATTTTAGCAACAAGATCCCTGGCATAGGGGCTGAAGCAGGAGTTTTCGAGCATACTCCGGACTTTATCGAAACTTGTTTTGGAATCGAAGGTGTCAGGATAAATCACAGTGAATAATTTATTGCAAAAATACGAATAATCGGGGAGGTTAGGTAATCCGGCATTACGATGGAAGGTGATCACTGATTCCGGGTTTCTTACCTCTGGCAATTTCTATAATTATACCGGTTATTGATAATAATATGATCAGACCAAAAAGAATTTTTGCCCAGAGTGGTTTAACAAACTTCATTGGACTGTAATCACCAATGGTAACGTAAGCAGCCCAATAATAAGGGTGCGAACGCAGTGGGTCTCCCTTGCTGAGTAAATCGAGTTTTGCCTGGCGCAGGGCTTCATCTTTTGACATGCCTTCTTCAAGATATTCATAAAATTTCTGAACTATTTCAGCGCTTGACTGGTCTTCAACTGACCAAAGCGTCATTACTATACCCGGAACCCCGGCATAAATGAATCCCCTGGCAAGGTTCATCATCCCT
Organism: Lentimicrobium sp.; assembly: GCA_013336205.1. GTDB lineage: Bacteria > Bacteroidota > Bacteroidia > Bacteroidales > Lentimicrobiaceae > Lentimicrobium. The sequence goes on from JAAXUD010000401.1 coordinate 956, forward strand.
TCGCCTTTCATTAATCTGCCTGTACCAGTATTGCAGGCGCTCAGTACAGCCAGTCCTGCATTAAGATTCATCCCGAAAAGCTCGTAGGTATTCAACATCCCGTCTTCAATGGTGTCTTTATCCTGGTAGAAAACCAGTTTGGAAAGCATTGGTTTGTCGTTATTGACCAATGTATGCATAGCGAAATGCAAAATATTGTATTTACCTGCGATTTCTTTAAAATGATTTTCTGTCGCATTAATGCCTGAAAGTGTTTTGGCTGAAAGTGATTTTTTTATTCCATTAATCTCATCTTCTACACCTGGTATTGGCAAAAGGTAAACAGTTTTACCGTTTTCATCCATAAACCCGCTTTCTTTCAGGTTGCTGAGGTTATCGTAATTAGGGGCCATCGCCAGCAGATTACGCGAAGCTTTTTTTTCTTTTGTTTTTATTCCTGAAAACTGCAGGGTTGCAGAAGCACTATAGCTAATCAGGTAGTTTCTGATTAAAAACGGTAGACTCCTGAAATCCATGGTGGTGGTATCAGGCGCTGCATCAAGCAGCATATCAAAAGAAACATAACCTATTTCTGAATCAGGAATAATAATTAATTTTTTGTCAACGATTAATTTCTTGCAGGGATCAAGCAAATCATTGTAAAGGGCATATGCTGCTCTTGTGTATTTCAGGTAGTCTTCTTTGCGAACACTCATCAGGTCACCGGAAGCGGTAGCATCCTTTAATGCATTTATATTCTCAAAAAATGAAGAATCGATCGAATGGGTTATTACATCAAAGCCATTCTGGTTTATGACGAAAATATAAAGTAATGTTTCGGTTAATGTATATTCAATAACCGTGCGCCCCGGCTCAAGTTGCTTCCTGATTTTTTCAATTGTAACATCCGGTTCCTTGTATTTGAGACTATAATAATCAGGGTAGTCTTTTTCGAGAACCTTAATGAGGCTGTCGTATCGTCCTTCGAGGTCAAATATTTTCGATTCCCAGAACTTTATTTTGTTTCCATTTGGCTGAGGTTTCTGTCGTTCTTCATAGATGTATCTGTTAAACGATCCCAGATCCAGTTTAAGTTCTTTTTCAATATTCTGGATTTTATCAGGGATTTTACCAAACTGCCTGGCCTCAATATCACGAATTGAAGAGAATAATATGGCCGATTTCCCTTTGTCGGAATATTTAAATGCTTCCTCAAGGTAATGTTTCTTGCTTGTCAAACGATAAAGATCCGTTGCAATTTTAACTGTGTTCAGGAAAGTTTTACGTTCTTCGTCGGAAAGCATCAACTTGCTTTCTTCATTTTGATAGGTGGAACGCAATTTTTCAACAACCTTAATAGAAAGCTTATATGTTTCAAGACTGTTTTTAAGATTTGTTTCTTTACCGGTTAAACTTAGCGCTTCAGCCTTTCCATTTAATGCATTGACAAGATAACGGTCAGGATCGATTGTATTTTCCGGCGGGTTAGATGAATAGTCTGCGTTATTAAAATCTTTGACCAATGCAATTATTGCATCCTGATAATACTTTAATGCGTTGCCAATGTCGTTTTTAATAAGGTAATAATTACCGATGTGAGTCAGGTTATTTGAAACTTCCCGGCTCTTGCTGCCATAATTATTGAGACTGATCTCATAAGCCTTTCTGAATATTCCGATACTTCTGTCTTCCTGGTTGGTCACCATAAGAAAGTATCCGTAACGGGTGTATAACAGTCCTGTTTCAGGATGATCTTTTCCCAGGATCCTGACTGCAGATTCTATTGCCTGGCCATAATATTCATCAGCCCGTTCTGGTTTTTTTAATGAAAAATACAGACTGGCCAGGTTAGAGTAGGTTTTGATAATGGCTGGATTGTTTTTATCCAGCGGCAGGCTTAGCTCATAGTATTTCAGTGCGCTCTCATATTCTGCTTTCTTTTCATAAACATAGCCAATATTCATGTAGATCTGAAGTATATTTGGATGGCCGGGCTCCAGGTTTTCAGAAGCAATCGACAGCGCTTTGGTGAAAAAAATTAAAGCTTTCTCATAATCAGCCAGGTGTATATAAGTTTGACCCATGTTTTGATACAGACTACCAAGGTCAGGATGGTTTGCGCCAAACTTTTCTAAAAAAATACGCTCGGTTTTTTCATAATATTCCAGTGATTCTGAGTCTTTATTAACGAGTGCTAAAAAACGTCCCATATTTAAATAGCGGTTGCCCAGATCAGGGTCATTTGCAGGCGAAATCCTTTCATTTATATTTAAAGATGCAATTAAGGCTGATTCAGCCTGTGTATAGTCTCCCTTTTGAGCGTATATTATTCCAATATTCTGCAAATAGTAGGCAAGGTCTGCATCTTCGGGTATTTTTCGTTTAAGCGCAAGGTTATATGCCAGATTATAATATTCAAGGGCTGTATCATAATCCCCTTTAAAAAAACTGATTGTACCGAGTCCATTGTAGGTTAATGCAAGCAAAGTGTCATTTTTGCCTGACTTTTCAATCCGGGTGTCAAGACTTTTATTAAATAAAACTATGGAGCTGTCGAAGCTGCCTTTATCCATAAGCAAGATGCCTTTCTTATGATAAATATCGGCCTGAAAATCATTATTTCCTTTAAGTTTTTGATTCAGTAACTTTTGGGCTTCGGATATTTTATTTGATGCTTTCTGACTATTTCCTTGTAATCTCAGAACATCAAACTCTTTAAGCAGGGTTTTTATATATTCATTCCAGTTATTTTCAATTATAAGCATTTCGCCTGCCTGTTCATAATAATTGAGCGCACTGTCATACTCTGCCTTTTTCAGATAACTATCCGCCCTGGTAAGAATATCCTGATAACTAACTCCACTCCGGGTAACATTACAGATCGGAAGAGCG
>JAAXUD010000914.1 GCA_013336205.1 Lentimicrobium sp.
GAGAAGAAAAGAGAAAAGGTAACTTCGCCTTTAATATTGGCACCCAGCCAGCTTCCCATGATACCAAAACCATCTGCATAGAGAATTAGAAGCGGAATCATTATGGTTGCGGCCAGCACCCGGGTAACTACTAAAAACCGCATGGGATTGGTTGATGAAACTTCCATCGCTTCGATCTGTTCGGTTACTTTCATTGAACCCAACTCGGCTCCCATTCCCGAACCGATTTTTCCGGCACAGATCAGGGCGGTAATAACCGGCCCCATTTCACGGATCAGTGATACAGCCACCATGCCGGGAAGCATGCTTACTGCTCCGAAATCGGCCAGCACCGGGCGTGACTGAATAGTAAGTACCAGGCCCATGATGGCTCCGGTGACCGAAATCAGTGGCAATGATTTGTATCCTATCTGAAAACACTGGCGAAAAAATTCCCTGAATTCGAAGTCGCGCGAAAACGTTTCTTTGAATATGCGCGTGATAAATAAAACGACGTCAGCAAAATTGGTTAAAAAATTACTTGCCTCTTCAGTTTTTTGTAAAGTCTTATCGCTGAGTTTACTCATCGATTGCACCGTGGCGACCCGTATTTTCGGAATTACCTTTTTAACAGGATTTGCTATTTTTATTTTAACCATGCCCTGGCGTGTGAATTATTAAGCAATAAATTATGATTCAGATATTCCTGTTTATTCCTGAAAATGAAAGAAACAGAAGCAATGATCTGGACTATTACAACCCAACAAAATTACGTGCAGGCCACTGTGTATGTGTTACACAACTTTTTGTTTATGTTACATGATTCACACACCCTATCAGAATGACAGAGCAAAGGAATTTCTTAACCCTGAGCCAGCCCACTGGATTTAAAAAAGAAGAAGAGTTTTGGGGAAGGACACCCCAGGCTGAAGGAATTATTAATCCGGCAAATTGCTTTCTTCAGCTTTTGCTTTTTTCTTAAAATATCCTTTCAATAAAAAGCTGCTCTGAGCTGCTTTAAGATCTTCGTCCAGGTTTTTAGAACTGCTTTCCAGGTTTTTGATTGTCTCCTGTAAGCGGGCACCGGCAACTTCATCATGCAGCAAAACCCCTATGGGAGAATCAGGATTGGTACCGGCCTGTTTAATTTCCGCGATGAACGCTGCTGCCGTATCGGCTATTTGCTGCAGCTGCAGAACGGAAGCCTTAACTGATTTAAAAACAATTGTATCGGTGGTCAATTCATTGGCAAGTGTGCCTTTTTTATTCAGGCCGGCACTGAATGAAGCCAGTGATGTTACCAATTGCTGTGCTTTGGCAGAAGCCAGCTGAAGCGATGCCGTGGTGGCATTAATACTTGCATATACCGCATCGTCCTTTAGTAATTTCCCGATGGTGCCTTCGCCCTTTACCAACCCTTTGCTGATCACTTTAAAATCGTTGGTGATGGCCAGGAAGTTTTTATTGTTTTCCTGTAATGTATTGATCATGTCTTCAGTCGAGAAAGTTTTTTCCACACCCAGGGTATCTCCT
>JAAXUD010000402.1 GCA_013336205.1 Lentimicrobium sp.
GGCTACCGGAATCAGTTTATTGATTGGTTTTAAATCCTACCTTTTAATTCAGATTCCTGTGATGTATTTTGCTGCCACAGCCGGGGTATTTCTGTTTTATGTCCAGCACCAGTATCCCGATGTGCACTGGTACCGGGACGAAGAGTGGGATTACAGCACCGTTGCCATTAACGGGGCTTCTTACCTCAAACTGCCCAAAATATTGCAATGGTTCTCCGGGAATATCGGGTTTCACCATATCCACCACCTGAGCTCAAAAATCCCGAACTATAAACTTGAACAATGTCATAAAGAAAATGAGGCTTTCCACAGGGTTATTCCTGTAACTTTCATCAGCAGTATGAAGTCATTAAGCCTCCGGTTATGGGATGAAAAACGTCAGCAGCTGGTAAGTTACCGGCAGGCAGGCGGGTAATTACTTCCTGATAAATTTGTTACTACAACTGATACCTGATATGAAGTCAGGCATCAGTTGTTTCTGTTATAAATAAAATTCACAAAATATTCAGCTTATGCTGACGGATTGGGTTCAGCTGAGCTTACTGAAATTGTCAGCGTTTACAGATGTTTAAAATGCTAAATATCTGATGAACAATAGTATAATAAGACAATATTAGATTTTCTATAGAAACCAAGATCTATATTATCATGTTTAGAATACATACAAATTAGGATGCAGCATATAAAGTAAGCCTCAAAGATTTATTTTTTGATGTATATTTGATACTTCCTATAGTTATGAAAAAGGTATTCTGTTTTCTGCTTGTTATTCTTACGTTGCAACTCAGCCTTGATGAGACATTATCTCATTTTGATCTTAGCGGAAGCGTTGATCTCAGGGGAAATTCAACTTATGCAACAGTAACCCATCATCTGCAGCAATTTCATGATCATTTGTGGATTGTAACCTCTTTTTCAAAGTTAAATATAAGTATCGAATCTGAAATTTGTTCTTGCAGTATTTCCTCCTGTTCCGCTTTTTCTGAATATACATTCTCCATCTGGCAACCGCCCAAATTCCTATACACGCTGGTGTAATAAACTTTTTTTCAATTCGGGTTCAGTTTGCTTATCTTCAGCAGTAATTTGCGTGAACTCTATTATAATATACTTAATAAACCTGAGATGATAAGTGGATTTCCTATTCCCACTGATTCTCAATAACATCAAATTTATGGAAAATAAAACAAAGACTTATGTCTGGGGCATTCCTACAAGATTGTTTCACTGGATGCTGGTAGTTTCTCTGATAGGCGCTTACATTGCTGAAGAAGATTTCCTGACATTACATGTAGCCCTGGGCTATGCTGCCGGGTTGCTGATTATTATGCGGTTATGCTGGGGTTTGATCGGGCCTCAGTATTCTCATTTTCGCGATTTCCCGATTGGGATAAAATCTTTATCAGGGTTTTTTAAAGAACCTGGAAAGCCTGGCAAGGTTTATACAGGACACAATCCACTCGCTTCATTAGTAATGCTCGGCATCCTGGTCATGGTGCTTGTTGTTGTTGTTACAGGATTGCTTACGCTTAATCAGGAAGGTGGCCAGGGACTGCTGAAATCCATCACACTACCGGCAGGAATTGAATTTAAGGAAGTTCACGAAGTCTGTGTTCAGATAATGATTGGCCTGGCAATTCTTCATCTGATTGGATTAATCTCTGATCTGATAATACACAAATCTGCCAGTGTTCTGAAATCGATGTTTTCCGGTTACAAATCCGGTGTTACCGGCAAAGATGCTGAAATGAGCACATTTCAGAAGGTTTTTTCTTTTGTTTGGATTGCAGGTCCTCTGCTTGCTTTCTACCTGACCTTAACAGGACCTCCGGTACAACTGAAAGAGGAAGCTGAAAATGAATCAACTGAAATGTATGAGAACAGCAGTGAAGAGGAGAAGGGTGATGATTAGGATGATAAAGACTTTTTTGAGAAATGAATAAAGATACGAACGAAAAGAAAAATGTGGCCGGATTATCAGTGATTGCCGCTGTTTTTCTTACCGGTTTCAAGCTTGTAGTTGGAATTATGACTGGCAGTCTGGGTATTTTGTCGGAAGCCCTGCATTCAGGACTAGACCTGATTGCGGCTGTAATTACCTGGTTTGCCGTAAAGGTATCTGATAAACCAGCAGATATTGATCATCAATATGGGCACGGGAAAATAGAAAACCTTTCAGCATTAATTGAAACTATTCTGTTGCTGGTAACCTGCATCTGGATTGTTTACGAAGCCGTGAGCCGGTTGTTATCGGGAAATACCCAAATTGAAGTTACCATATGGAGTTATATCGTAGTTGTCTCTTCAATTGTGATCGATTTCTCACGATCAAGGGCTTTGTCGCGTGTAGCTAAAAAGCACAACAGCCAGGCGCTGGAAGCGGATGCGCTGCATTTTTCAACTGATATCTGGAGCTCAGCTGTGGTATTGCTTGGTTTGATTTGTGCAAATTTTGGTTACTACATGGCTGATTCTATCGCCGCCCTGGGAGTCGCGATAATAGTGGTTTATGTTTCTGTTAAACTTGGCCGGCGGGCGATTGATGCCCTGCTTGATAAAGCACCTGCGGGTATTCACAAACAAGTCACCCAGATTTTAAGTAACATACCTGAAATCCGGTCCTACCATGACCTCCGGGTTCGCACATCCGGCGCAGATCATTTTGTAGATGTTACGATTCATGTCGATCCATTGCTGGGAATTCGTCAGGCTCACCTGGTATCTCATAAAGTCGGGGATATTATTTGCAATAATATCAGCCGTTGCATAGTGCAGGTTCATTATGAACCGGATGGGGAATGATTTGATTTTCGGTGAAAAGCACTGCTACTGTTAATTAAATCCGACTCAAGGCGCATTTCGTGCTTAATAAAGAAGAAGAGGCCTGGGATGTTCAGGTAGAATATTTCCGGGCTTCTTTGTTTGGCTCTATACTGAAACGTAAATTGCTACCAGACAGGAAAGTGAGTACGCAATTTATTGAAGTATTTATGTTGTTGAATAACAATATAATATATGAATCAAAGAGTGTTCTGATCGCTATAGTCTGTGCAGGCTTAACCTTGGTTGCTGAGCGATGGTTGGTGAGCACTTTGTCGAACCAAGCCGAAGCATAACCTCAACCTCAACCTTAACCTTAACTTAAATCTGAGTTATAGAAGAAACAGCGGTTGTCTGAATATTAAAAACGCCTTGTCAACTGCCCATAAATTCTGTTATAGAAATACCGGCTGTCATAAGTCCCTTCATAGTTTACTGAAAATGACAGTTTCTTGTTCATCCTCCAGTTTAAATTTAATTCGCCTATATGCTGCATCTGACCGGTTTCAGTATTAAGGAAATTATAATCTACAAATTTATAGCCAACGCCTCCACTTAGTTTTCCATTGATAATGTCCCTGGTTAAGTTCAGGCTGTATATACCTCCTGATAAATATGAAGTTTTGATTATTGTAGCTGACAGTGTGGCTGCAACATTGATATACGGCACCTGGCTATAGGTTAGATATGCATAGAGATTATTTGAAGGATGAGGATCGCCTTTTCTGAAGCGGTAGCCGGCAGTGGCACCGACCGACATTTTTTTCATAGGTCTGGCATTCACCTGAAATAAATATCCCTGCTGTGTTTCCGATTCAAGCAATTGTTCTATAAATGTCTTGTAACTTTCATAATAAACGACATTCTTTCTGGCACTGTAGGAAAATGCAAAGGACAATTGCTGCATGAGCCGGTACCTGATTGAAAGATAAAGGTTTGATAACCTGGGTGAATTATCTTCCACTTCATCCACTTTTTTGTATAAATCAAATTCAGCGGAACCA
>JAAXUD010000403.1 GCA_013336205.1 Lentimicrobium sp.
CTACGACGGCATGATCGACTGGATCGGCCCCGATTTCGGCGGCAACGCGGTCGAGGTGCGGCCCGAGACTATGGAAGTTGTCGTCGATGGTGAAGTCACCAAGGTCGATGTCTGCAACGTGATCCCCGGCCAGATGGCAGGCAAGATCGCCTGTACCCGTACAGATGTCGACAATATGGGAAGGATTATCCTTCATGCAGATCTTTGCCGCTTTCTTTCTCCACACTTCATCCATCCTGAAAGTAAGAAGCCTGTTCATCAGATCATAGCGTCGGGGAACTTCGTCGAACATTTTCTGAAGAGGACGGATGGAAGGATTGTGTGGGTCCATTATGTTCGGTTTTTCACATTACAGGTCACAGGCTGCAGGTTGCAGGTTATTCCTATTTTTGTCAGAAGAATTTGCAATAATATGCGAAATTCCATTTTCTTCGGACTGCTTTGCATCTTATTATTCATAAGCCTTTTTTTCTGGCAGGATGCTGTTGAATTGCTGGGCGAGGAGCCACGGAGTGCCATTGTATCGCTGGAAATGCAACTCACGGGAGATTACCTGGTTCCCAGGATCAACGGGATGAATTATTATAACAAACCTCCGCTTTTCAACTGGATAATGTCGGCTTTCTTTTCGCTGACCGGTTCTCATGAAGAATGGGTCGTGCGCTTGCCATCATTGCTCGGATGGATCGGCCTGGCCATCCTTCTTTTTTTTATTGTCCGCCGGTTTATGGGTAAAGAGGTCGCACTGCTTTCGACCCTTTTTACACTTACAGCCGCAGATGTCTATTTCTTTGGAACAGTATTCTCCGGGGAGATAGACCTGTTTTACAGCTTTGTCATCTTTTTGCAGATCATTTCCCTTTTCTGGTTTTACTCGAAGCAGAAGTATTTGTGGATGTTTATTGCATCTTACTTATTCGCCGGGATCGGATTCCTGACAAAGGGGCTTCCTTCTGTTGCATTTCAGGCATTGACCCTTTTGGGAATGGCCATCGTTTATCGCGGATGGAAATGGCTGTTCTCATGGCAACACCTGACCGGTATTCTGTTCTTAATATTACCTGTCGGATTTTATTATTTTCTGTATTCACAGAAAGCTGACCATCTGAGTTATCTCTTTAACCTTGTGAAGGAAGCATCGCAACGCACAGGTCTTGAAAGCAAACCCGTTGATTTTCTGCTGAGCATTTTTAAATTCCCGGTTGATCTGATTAAAGATTATACGGTGCAAAGCAATGCCGATTGGTGTAAAATTGTTTCTACCTATGCTGGTAATGATAATATAAAGCTATTATTTGAAGAAAACATGCTGGATTTTGATCGCAGTGCGCTGATTACTGTGTTCCCCGGCGGGTCAGAACCAGTTACCTTTTCGTTGATTCAATCGGGAAGAAATGCGAATCCGGCCCTTGCCGACCAGATGAATGTTCAGCTATTTCCCAATCCTTCAGAAGGCATCTTCAAATTATTAATTTCTAATCCTGATAAGAAAGAGATTCAGGTGATGATTTCAGATATACTTGGACGTCCGGTTTACAGTAGAACCTTTTCAGGAGATGTTTCTGAGAATATAGACCTTAAAAAAGATGGGACAGGTATCTTTGAAATAATGGTTTCTAAAGAGAATTCCATTCAGCGCAAAAGTATCATTATTCAATAAATACAAAACAGGAAAAAGACCAATGTACAGTGCATTGGTCTTTTTTTTATTGAAATGTTTTCTGATGCCGGAATGCTGGTGTTTTCTTTAGCTGGTGTTGTATGTGTCATAATATCAATAATATACAGGAATTATTTTCATTCAGAATCTGAAACTTTAGTCAGTTTACTAACCTGTTTATACAGAATTGAACATTTAAATTCCTTTTTATCAAAACATTATACCTATCTTTGCAGTTCATTAAGTAGCTGATACTCATTTATAGGTTTATATCCTTTCCTGCCCATCGAACCTTCGTTAATTCCCGATTCATTCAGATTTTAACTCAGGACTCTCCGAAAAGCCACGGTTGTTTGCCGGCTGCGATCACTTTATTTATTATACATGACATTTGAAAATCTGAACATCATTGCGCCCATTACCCAGGCGTTGAAACAAAAGGGTTATGAAGAACCAACTCCAATTCAGGAAAAAGCAATCCCACATCTTTTAAAAGGCTCCGATGTTTTCGGAACAGCCCAGACCGGAACCGGTAAAACTGCCGCATTTGCTATTCCTATTCTACAGAAACTATACGCTGGTCAGGCAGACCGTAAAACTGCCGGTATCAGGGCATTGGTGCTGGCACCAACCCGTGAGCTGGCCATCCAGATCAGCGAAAGCTTCACCGATTACAGCAAAGGCCTTAAATTAAGGCATATGGTAATTTATGGTGGTGTTTCCCAGAACCCCCAGACAGCAACTTTACGCAAAGGCATTGACATTCTTATAGCTACGCCTGGCCGTTTGCTCGATCTTATGAACCAGGGGTTTGTAAGGCTCGACAGCGTTGAATTTTTTATTCTGGATGAAGCCGATCGTATGCTCGATATGGGCTTTGCACCAGACATCAAACGCATTATCGCCAAATTGCCGGCACGCAGGCAAACCGGTTTTTTTACCGCTACTATCCCCAACGAGATCAGGGCACTGGCCGACAGCCTGCTCCACAATCCGGTGATGATTCATGTGGCACCTCTTTCTGCACCTGCCGAAAGTGTTAACCAGTCGGTTTATTATGTTGAGAAGGCCGATAAGCGCGCTATGCTTCAGCAGGTATTTGAATCGGAAGAGATTGAAACTGCCCTAATCTTTACCCGCACCAAACATGGCGCTGATAAAGTAACCCGCGAACTGATTAAAATTGGTATCTCCGCGGTTGCCATTCATGGCAATAAATCGCAGATGGCTCGTCAGAAGGCTTTGCAGGGATTTAAAAACAGAACAATCAAAGTATTGGTAGCTACCGATATCGCTTCACGCGGAATCGATGTTGACAAATTGTCGCATGTGATCAACTTTGAGTTGCCCGAAGTGCCTGAAACTTACGTACACCGCATTGGCCGTACAGCCCGGGCCGGTGAATCCGGAACCGCGATTTCATTTTGTGCCGCCGAAGAACGTGGCAGCCTGAAAGACATCAACAAACTGCTTCCACAATCCATTGAAGTAAAACGGATGCCGGGCTTCATTGCCAGTCAGCCTTCTGCAGCTGTTGAAGTTGAGGAAAAGCCACGCCGCCCGTTTGGTCAGGGTCGCCCAACACAGCGGCCTTCTGCCCAGAACCGCCCTGCACGCCCCACAACAGCCGGCAGCAACCCTTTTCACAGGAAAAGATGGTAAAATAAATGTGTGAATTGGTAAATATGCCAATGTGAAAAATGAGCCCGGTGAGAGAAATGATTAAGACGTCAAAAGCAAATCAATTTAAATCTTACCTCACAAGTGCTTTTCTTTTTTAAAGTTCACAAATAAGCGAAATACATTTATAAATCCGGCCGGAGTAATCTGAGCCGGATTTGTTAATTTAGCTGTTTATTCTTTTCAGCCTGAATTCTGCTTATGGCCCTGGTAATAGACAACATCACCCTTGACGAAAACAACGCCGAATTTCGCTATGCAGCTGAATTTGTGATGCATACCAATCGCATGTTGTACCTTACCGGGAAGGCTGGCACGGGTAAAACAACTTTTCTGAAATACCTGAAAGCAACCTGTAATAAAAACATGGTGATACTGGCACCAACCGGGGTGGCTGCGGTGAATGCAGGCGGACAAACGATACATTCTTTTTTTAACATCAAGCCCAGTGTTTATGTGCCAGGCGCTTGTCGCCGGGCAC
>JAAXUD010000404.1 GCA_013336205.1 Lentimicrobium sp.
CCTGAGCCGGTAAGTGAAACAGTAAAATTATAGGTAAGACCAGCTACATAGCCTGTCGCAGGTACATCGGAAGTCAGCACGCCTGTAACATTTGTCGGGGAACCGCCATGACAAACCGTGCAATTCTGCCCGTCGCCGGGTGATCCGGTATGACCTGCCGGAGCACCGGTCGGGTATTTTAGTCCACTGCCACCTGAAAAAGCCTGAATTACAGCAAATACAGCAACAAATAACGGAAGGAGTAATAAGTAACGAGTTTTCATAAACTTCGGTTTTAGGTTAAATTGATTTAAGTGAATAATTGCAATCTGGTAAAAACTAATCCTGGAACTGGCTTAAAAGAAATTCATTAATTCATTAAAGCGAAAATATGGAATTGAGAAGAATGAGCTTAATTGTCGGGTGCACCATTGGCAATCCATTTCCTGACCTGAGTAATGTTGCATTCAGATAACTTATTACCACCCTGTGGCATAGGCGAATACCCTTGTTGATGACTTATGGCACCATAGAGGCTGCCGTTGTCAGCCGCTGATTTTACAGCCGCATAAGTATCAAGTCTGATGCCACCCGAGGCCTGGGCAGCATTGTGGCACCCTTTGCAATAAGTATTGATAAGTGGCTCAATAGCACTGGCATAGGCGTAATTGTTTGTATCGCATCCGGCATCACAATAGTTGTTTTTAGCCCCCTGCTCAATCCACTTTCTGATGGTGAGTAACTGATCAGTAGAAAGCGCAGCCATAGGAGGGGGGGGCATACGGTCTTCCGGATCATCGTCTGTGATTTTTTCGTAAAGCTCACTGCCATTGGGATTGCCCGGACTGATTCCAGCAGTATTCATAACCGACTGGTAGGAGGTCAGTACAACGCCTTCCTGGGCAGATGTGGCATCGTGGCAACCCGACATTCCACATCCTGAAATCAGGATGGGCAATACATCGTTTTGGAAATAGGCTGTATCCGGATTACACGTAATTCCGTTTGAGGTAGTATCTCCCGGATCTGTCGGATCTGTAATAAGTTTTTCTTCTGGTTCGTGCTTACACGAAATCACGATTACAGAAATTATCAGAAGATAAATTATCCCGGGAATTGATCGCATAAATAGGTTTTTCGTCATAAATATTGACGTTCAGTTAGTTAACAATGAAATTTGCGTGGTGAGTGGGATATCGTCCTGTTAACTCGACAATAAACCAAACCGGAATAATAATTGTTCATATCAGCACAGTAAATATTCCTTATTTTTGCAATATTAAACAGCTGACTTCATTCCAACCTGACTTCCTATGAAATTTTCCCGAAGTAAACTTTCTATAATTCTTGCCCTTGGGCTTATTGCGGTTATAAATTTATCCGCATACAGGGTTAATGCCCAGCAACGTACTGACTCTAAAGCTACCGTTCAGAAGTTTGCTTCCCTTTTACAGATGATCAATTATTATTATGTTGATTCCACCAATCAGGCGGAATTAACAGAGAAGGCAATTGTAGCCATGTTGAAAGAACTGGATCCGCATTCAGTTTATATTTCGAAAGACGAAGTGCAAAAAGCCAACGAACCGCTGCAAGGGAATTTTGAAGGTGTTGGTATTCAGTTTCAGTTATTTAAGGATACAATTCTTGTTGTGGCTGCTGTTCCCGGAGGTCCGTCTGATAAGCTGGGAATTACAGCAGGTGATAAAATTATTACCATCAATGGTGAAGATGCCTTTGGATCAAAGGTGACCAATTCATATGTAATGGAGCGACTGCGCGGGCCAAAAGGAACCAAAGTGAAAATTGAAATTCTTCGCAAGGGTCGCAAAGGACTTATTGATTATACCATTTTAAGGGATAAAATTCCTTTAAATAGTATCGATGCTACCTATATGCTTTCAGAAGATATCGGTTACATTAAGTTGACGCGCTTTGCAAGAACTTCTCTGACTGAGGTGAAAGAATCAATTGCTAAACTGAAGTCAGCGGGAATGAAGAACCTCATACTGGATCTGCGAAATAATTCGGGTGGATTTCTGGATGTTGCCATCGACCTTTCAGATGAATTTTTGCCGGCCGAGAAACTGATTGTCTACACCAAAGGAATCCGCAGCCCACGCATGGACTTTAAGGCTACAATGCGCGGTGGATTTGAGAAAGGCAGACTGGTTGTGATGGTAAATGAGGGAAGTGCTTCAGCGAGCGAGATTGTTGCCGGAGCGGTTCAGGATTGGGACCGGGGTTTGGTTGTTGGGCGGCGTTCATTTGGAAAAGGGCTGGTGCAACGGCCTTTCGAGTTACCCGATAGCTCTGTTGTCAGGCTCACCACTGCCAGGTATTACACGCCCTCAGGTCGCAGTATTCAGAAATCATACGAAGAAGGGGCTGAAGATTATTACGCAGACCTTACAAACAGGTTTAAACACGGAGAGTTTGTTACTGCCGACAGCATCCGATTCCCTGACTCTATAAAATATTATACTCCTTCCAAAAGAGTGGTATATGGTGGCGGAGGCATCATGCCCGATGTTTTTGTACCTATTGATACCTCTTTTACTTCAAAGTATTACACGGATATTTTACGCAAGGGACTGATGAACGATTTTGTAATCAGCTATATGGATAAAAACAGGGCTGACCTCAAAAGCCTTTATCCGGAACTGGCGGGCTTCAGAAGGACTTTTATAATTGATGATAAATTTTTTAAAGAATTTACTGATTTTGCGGCATCAAAAGAAGTACCTGCTGATGCTGAAGGAATTGAAAAATCGGGGAATGAAATTAAGATAGTTCTGAAAGGCTTAATTGCCCGGAATCTGTTTGATGTGAGCGCCTATTTTGAAGTGATCAGCCCGATTGACCACGAACTGATGCGTGCAGTTGAAGTTATGAATGAAGATAATCTGTTCAGGAAACTGAGTATAGCTATGTAATTCAGCGATAAATCCTAAAAAACCGCATTTTATCAATGCGGTTTTTTTTTGGAATAGGTCAACGGGGAAAGAAAGGGGGCTGAAATTAGTATTGCTATATTATTTCATCCAAATAAAGCGATTTTAATGTCCTTAAAATTCAGATAAGTCTCATGCGTTCCATTCATGATATCGCAAAAATACTCGTTTACCTCTTCATTTGTGTGGCATCACGCAGATATGGATTAACTTGTAAGGTACTTAAAACCATATAGATAACCATTCTTTGTTTTTTTTTGCAACTTGTTTTCTTAAAGTGGGTCATCTTGAAAGATTAAAATTATTGATCTTTTAAATATTGATTTCGGGTAATTTGACTGTTTTGATCAATAAAAAAGCCTGGCATTGGTAGGAATTTTGAAATCTATCTTTAAATTTGTTAATCTGAAATCCTTTCCTTTACGTTATTTCAGCAATCATAGAAAATTAAAGAATCTGGTCATATGACAAACATCGAAACAACCTATATGGGGCTAAAATTATGCAGCCCGGTTATTGTCGGAAGTTCAGGACTCACAAATTCACTTAAAAATATTATTGAGTTTGAAAAAAGAGGCGCCGGTGCGGTTGTATTAAAATCTCTGTTTGAAGAACAGATAAGATTTGAGATTGCCCATACAGTTGCGCAGGACAGCAGTGCAAATTATTATCCTGAAGCTCATGATTATATTGCCAATTATAGCCGTGACCACAGGGTAGATGAATATCTTACCCTCATAAAAGATGCGAAGAAAGCTGTTGGTATTCCGATAATTGCCAGTATTAATTGTTTGACATCGGATGAATGGACAAGTTTCGCTAAAAAGATTGAAGAAGCCGGAGCCGATGCGCTTGAACTCAATATTTTTATTATGC
>JAAXUD010000405.1 GCA_013336205.1 Lentimicrobium sp.
GTTCTCAGTTTCAAAATCACAAATCGGAAATGTCTGCAATTATATTCTTAGTCAACCAGAACACCATAAAATTCATACTTTTGAAGAAGAATACCAGGCATATATAAATGAATACCAACAACCCATTAAACTGAAAGCACCTGCATGATCCCTGTAAATAAATGGAGTGAGCTCAGCGCCAAACTCAAAGGCGATTTGTATACCGGCGATAGCATGCGTATTTTGTATGCTACCGATGCATCTGCTTATCGCGAAATGCCAGCCGGCGTTTGCAGGCCCAAAGATGAAGATGACTTAAAGGTGCTGATTGATTTTGCCCGAAAGATGAAACTGCCATTGATTCCACGTACTGCAGGTACTTCGCTTGCCGGACAAGTGGTGGGAAACGGCCTGGTAGTAGATGTATCAAAATACATGACCAGCGTTATTGAACTGAATGTCGAAGAGCATTGGGTCAGGGTACAGCCAGGTGTAGTACTTGATGAGTTGAATAAAATGCTTGAGCCGCACGGACTTTTCTTCGGGCCGGAAACATCCACCTCAAACCGATGTATGATTGGCGGCATGGTTGGCAATAACTCATGTGGTTCACATTCACTGGTTTATGGGAGCACCCGCGACCATACCCTGGAAATCAAAGCGTTGCTGAGCGATGGTTCGGAAGCAATTTTCGGCCCCCTTGACAACGAACAGTTCATTGAAAAGTGTCAACTTCAAAACCTTGAAGGTCAGCTATACAGATCAATTAACAACATACTCGGGGATAATAACAACCAGGATGAGATTAGGGCACAGTATCCCGATGCAGCCCTTGAAAGACGCAATACCGGCTATGCAATTGACCTGTTACTTGAAACCGAACCATTCACGCCTGGAAAACCAGCATTCAATTTTTGCAGGCTCCTGGCCGGATCAGAAGGAACACTCGCATTTAGCACCGAAATAAAACTTAACCTGGTTCCATTGCCTCCAAAAGAAAAGGCCCTGCTCTGTATTCATTGCGAAACTCTCGAAGATGCATTCAAAGGCAACCTCATAGCGTTAAGATACAAGCCCGTGGCCGTTGAGTTGATCGACAAGTTCATTCTCGACCGGACCAGGGAAAATATTGAGCAGCGCAAAAACCGTTTCTTTATAAAGGGAGATCCCGCGGCTATATTGGTAGTTGAGCTGGCACTGGATTCACGAGAAGACATTGAGAAGCTGGCTGCAGAGCTGGAAGCAGCCATGAGAAAAGAGGGATTCGGGTATCACTTCCCTATAGTTAATGGTCCGGAAATTAACAAAGTCTGGGCTTTACGTAAAGCCGGACTCGGATTATTGTCGAATGTTCCGGGCGACAAAAAGCCGGTTGCTGTTATTGAAGATACTGCGGTAAATCCGGAAGTGCTGCCGGAATATATGGCAGATTTCAAAGAGATGTTGATAAAGCTTGGGCTCGATTGCGTTTACTATGCGCACATTGCTACCGGAGAGCTCCACCTTCGCCCTGTGCTGGATCTGAAAGACCCGAAAGATGTTGAGCTGTTCCATACCGTAGCCCTGGAGACTGCCAAACTGGTAAAAAAATACCGTGGCTCCTTAAGTGGGGAGCATGGAGATGGCCGGCTGCGCGGAGAATTTATTCCGCTGATGATTGGCGATCAGAATTATACTTTGCTAAAAGAAATAAAATCAGTCTGGGATCCGAAAGGAATATTTAACCCTGGAAAGATTACCGACACACCCCGCATGAATGCCAGCCTGCGCTATGAACCCGGGCAGGTAACCAGGGAAATTGAGACTGTATTTGACTTTTCAGAAAGCATGGGAATTGTCCGCGCTGCTGAACAATGCAATGGTTCAGGCGACTGCAGGAAATCATCACAGTTTGCCGGCACCATGTGCCCAAGCTACCAGGCCACAGGCGATGAGAATACAACAACCCGTGCCAGGGCAAACATTCTTCGTGAGTTCCTGACACGTTCCGACAAATTAAATCCCTTTGACCATCAGGAGATCTACGATATTATGGACCTTTGTCTTTCCTGCAAAGGCTGCAAATCTGAATGTCCTTCAAACGTAGATATAGCTAAATATAAGGCTGAATTCCTGCAGCATTATTATGATGCGAATGGCATTCCGTTGCGCACGAAAATGATCGCATACATCACCAGTTTCAATAAGCTGGGCAGTGTACTACCTACATTTTACAATTTCTTTCTAAAAAACCCAATGTTGTCCGGGCTGATGAAAAAGGCACTGGGCTTCGCGCAGCGGCGGTCTATTCCATTATTATACAAAACAACGCTCAGGTCATGGCACCGGAAAAACAAGCAAAATCCGGCCAACGGTAAACTTGTCTACCTCTTTGCCGATGAATTCACCAATTACAACGACGTTGAAGTTGGGATTAGTGCAATTCAGTCGTTGAACAAACTTGGTTATCGTGTTGAAATTCCCAAACACAGTGAAAGTGGCCGTACTTTCCTGAGTAAGGGATTGTTACGTAAAGCAAAAAAGATCGCAGAAAATAACATCCGGTTACTGGAGCCGCTTATTTCAGAAGAAACACCTTTGATTGGCATTGAGCCTTCGGCATTGCTGACTTTCCGTGATGAATACCTTGACCTTACCCTTGGAGACCTGAAAGAAAAAGCAGTCAGACTTTCAAAAAACTGCCTGCTTTTCGATGATTTCATCATGCGTGAAGTCGGCAACGGAAATATTTCCGGAGATAAGTTTACAGAGGCATCACTAAACATCAGGTTACATGGCCACTGCCACCAGAAATCCCTGGCATCAACAGCAGCTACGAAACAAATGCTCACTTTGCCTGTAAATTACAAAGTAGATGAAATTAAATCAGGCTGTTGCGGTATGGCCGGATCATTTGGCTATGAGGCAGAACATTATGAGGTTTCGATGAAGGTAGGGGAACTGGTTTTATTCCCTGAAGTTCGCAAAACCCCCGCTGAAACAACAATAGCAGCTCCAGGCACCAGTTGTCGCCATCAGATTATGGATGGAACAGGAAGAAAGGCTTTGCATCCTGTACAGGTTTTCCGGGAAAGCCTGAGGTAACAGGTTCGTCTCTCTTTCGTACTTTTGCGGCTCATTAATCCTATGCTGAATGACAAATGAAGACTGGCAGGCCAGAACCCGCTTGCTCACAGGGAATGATCGACTTGAGAAACTGCAAAAAGCGCATGTGCTGGTAATCGGTCTGGGTGGCGTTGGGGCCTATGCAGCTGAGAACCTGGTAAGGGCTGGTATTGGAAATCTTACCATTGTAGATGGCGACAAATCACATGCCACTAACCGAAACCGGCAGTTGCCCGCATTAATCAGCACCAATGGCCGTTTGAAAACGGATATTATGTCAGAACGATTACTCGATATTAATCCATTACTCAATCTTACAACTATAACGGAATACATCAAAGACGAACGTGCTGTTGAAATTCTGGAAAAGGGTTACGATTATGTGGTAGATGCCATTGACACGCTTTCACCCAAAGTTTACATTATTTACCATACCCTGCGATTGGGCCTGCCTTTAATAAGTTCGATGGGCGCCGGTGGCAAACTGGACCCGATGCAGGTAAAAATTGCAGACATCTCAGAGACAAACAACTGCAAACTAGCCTATTATATGCGTAAACGGCTGCATAAACTCGGTGTATGGGAAGGATTTAAAGCAGTGTATTCGCCGGAGGAAGTATCGCGTGATGTAATTCAATTACAGGAAGGAGAGATAAATAAGAAATCAACTGTAGGTACAATATCTTATATGCCGGCGATCTTTGGTTGCTATTG